>CANQWE010000061.1 GCA_947627475.1 uncultured Clostridia bacterium | reverse complement strand
AGGTGGAGCGGCCGCAGGAATTGCTTTAAAACAAGTGATTACGCAGGGTTGTAAGCGCGGGGTGTTTTCCAATGAATCAGGCCTTGGATCTTCCGTTATGGTCCATTCTGCCTCCAATGTAAAAGAACCGGTAAAACAGGGTATGTGGGGGATATTTGAGGTGTTTTTTGACACCTTTGTCGTATGTACCATTACTGCAATTGTTGTTTTGTCCTCCGGATATATCGATCTGGACACGGGACTTGCGGTCAAAGGTGTAAACGATGCAACCTTGGTTGCCTCTGCGTTTGGAAACGTGTTTGGAAAGAGCGGAGAAATTTTTATCGCACTGGCTATGCTTCTGTTTGCCTTTACTACGGTACTTGGCTGGTCTCAGTATGGTACAAAAGCTATCGAATATCTTTTTGGTGAAAAGGCCGTTCCTGTTTACAAAGTGCTTTTTGTTTTAATGATCATTTCCGGTGCTGTAATGACATCTACTCTTGCGTGGGATATTTCCGATACCTTTAATGGTATGATGATGATTCCTAACTTGATTGGCGTATTGTCTCTTTTCCCACTGGTGACCCAAATTACAAAAAATTATATAGATCGGAAAATACGAGGAAAAAAGATCAAACCGATGCTTTCCTATGATAGAAAAATCCAAAAGGAAATGGCAGATGCGGTCGCCAAAGGAGAAGAATAAATAAGAAAGACACCCGCTATACCAGCGGGTGTCTTTCTTTGAACTACGTTAGTCCTGAGGTTCCTGTCTGGACTTGTTTTCGTTCTGGTTCTGAGAATTTCTGTTCTGGTTTTTGTTCTGGTTCTGGTTTTTGTTCTGATTCTGATTTTTGTTCTGATTCTTGTTCTGATTTTCAGGAGTCTGATTCTGGTTGTTCATAATAATTACTTGCCTTTCTTTTATTAATTTGGCTCCCACCGAATTCCAAGTTGCATGGAATCCAACTGGGGTTCGTGTAAAGTATCTCCCAAATGGAGAAGTTTTATTCATCCAGCAGCGTTGTCATATTGAAAAGCATTTTTGCCGTATCTTCTTTTGTGAGGACAGCTGCGGGGTTGGCCAGACCGCCGGATACAGGGTAAATGCCCAGTTCCCAGAGCGCGTCGATGGATGCAGAAGCCCAAGTAGGAATTTCATCACTGCAGTTTACTTTTACCGTTGCAGAGTATCCCAAAATATTATTTAAAATTACAGAAGCCTGTGCTTTGGTAATTGGTTCATTGGGTTTGAAATACCGCTCGTTCCCGATGGGAACGCCGTTAACAATGCCAAGCTGGTAGGCGCTGTATACATACCCCTTGTATTCTTGGGGGATATCTGCGTCATCCGCAAAGCCGGTGCTTGTTACCTCAGGAATGTTTTCTGCTCCCAACACATTCATAGCGGTAACAAGAAAATCCAAACGGGTCACTTCGCTGGAAGGTTCAAAATATACTTCGCCGTCTTCCTCTTCAAAGTCCATATGCCCGCTGTCTGTCATGACAAGAGCCGCTGCCTGACAATTGCTGTCCTCCATATCAGAGAAGGACAGAGATGTGTTTTTTCTGTCAATATCGATATTGACAGTGCATTCATCGGAATATGCGCCATAGCTGTCTCGTACACGGTAGACGAAAGAATCATTTCCATGAACTTTCTCGTAAGGGGAATAAGTGAAATCCCCTGTGTCCGGATCAAAAGAAAGGGAACCATTTTCCGGGTAGGAAAGCACTTCATAGGATATGGTATCTCCATTTGGATCGCTGGCAATCATATTTCCTGAGCAGGTCATATCCGAAAATGTTTTGACAGCAGCTCCCTGTGTACAGACGGGAGCGCTGTTGTTTTTGTCGGACAATTTGATCACGCAATTCATATCATAAGAACGATCAAAGGTAAAACGGAAGCTGGTGGACGCTACGCCTTCTGCCGCATCAAAGCGCAGCTTGTCCATTTCCGCTGCAGAAATTACTTGGTTTGGAGCGGCAGCTACATCATTGAAATACAGCGTTCCGTCTGTAGCCGGCGGAAGGGAGAGGATTGTTACGGATTCAAATGTGTCGCTGTACACGGTATCGCTGAAATCTTCCTGGGAGAAAACAACGCTTTCCCCTGCGATGCCGGATACGATCATTGCCTCTTCGCCGGCCAAAACCTCCAGACCGGGGGAAACGGTTGCGGCAGAAGCTGCTGCTGTCAGTACAAGACAGAGTGTTAGGATGACCCATGGAATTTGTTTTTTCATATGCTTATTCCTTTCATATGTTTTGTACATATTCTGTACAGATTTTTCCGGGATATATACGGCTTCCAATCAATTATAAAAAGATTCACGAAAAATTCATAATATTTTCCTGCCCCATATTGATTTTGAAAAGGCGAAAGTGTATAATAAAATAGTATAGCGACAAGAAAAAAGTTATATTTTGTACGTGACAGTGACAAGCAGTATTGTTTTGTCCTGCAGAAAGGACGGATTGTTATGCTCGATATCAGAATAGAAAAGACGGCGTTGAAAAAAGCAAAGCCTTTAGATGACAGCCTTGGCTTTGGGCGGTATTTTACGGATCATATGTTTATGATGGATTACGATGCGGGCCAGGGTTGGCACGATGCGCGAATCGTTCCCTATGGACCGATTGCTCTTGATCCTTCTGCAATGGTTTTTCATTATGCACAGGAGTTGTTTGAAGGACTAAAGGCGTATCGCAGGCCGGATGGCGGCATACAGCTGTTCCGTCCAGACAAAAACATTGCCCGTATGAACAATACTTGCAAGAGAATGTGCGTACCGCAAATCCCGGCAGAAGATGCACTGCAGGCGATTAAAGCCTTAGTAGATATAGATCGGGACTGGGTACCCCATAGCGAAGGAACTTCTCTTTACATACGTCCTTTTATTTTTGCAACAGAACCGCAACTTGGAGTTCACCCTTCCAAAAAGTATTCCTTTGTGATTATTTTGTCTCCTGTAGGTTCTTACTATGCCGGCGGTCTTGCGCCTGTCAAAATCCGTGTAGAGCGTAAGTATGTCCGCTGTGTAAAAGGTGGTACCGGTGAAGCAAAGGTAGGCGGAAACTATGCTGCATCCCTTCTTGGACAGCAGGAAGCAGAAGAGCAGGGATATGCGCAGGTTCTCTGGCTGGATGGCATTGAGCGCAAATATATTGACGAAGTTGGCGCAATGAATGTGTTTTTTGTCATTGACGGCAAGGTGGTAACGCCTTCCCTGGCCGATGGAAACATTCTTCCCGGGGTGACGCGTGCCTCCTGTATTGAACTGCTGAAAAAATGGGGATATACAGTCGAAGAGAGAAAGGTTTCTATTGATGAAATTCGGCAAGCTTATGAAAAGGGTACGTTGAGCGAATCCTTTGGAACAGGAACTGCAGCTGTTATTTCCCCTGTGGGTGAATACAACGACGAAGGTTATAGTATTCGGATCAATGACGGCAAAATCGGTCCTATTTCCCAAAAGCTGTATGACAATCTGACTGCTATGCAGTGGGGCAAGGCAAAAGATGAAATGGGCTGGATCGTACCGGTTGAGTAATAATGCTGTCAGTGTGGGCATATATTTGTTACAAATCGATTATGGAAAGATAGGAATGTAGAGAAATGGAAACGAAACGCAATCAAAAGTATTTTGCAGCGAAGGGAATCAATCCGGTACTTATTGTAGGATTGGCGATCGCTTTGGTGGGAATCGTTTTGCTGTTCGGCGGCAGCACGCGCCCGATTGGCATTGTGATTATATTGGTGGGTGTTGCAGTAGCGGTGTTTGCCTCTGGCTCCAAGGCAGGGGAGTATGACATTGACAATCAGATTTACGGTATTACCAAGGAAATGCCGGAACAGGCTATGATCAAATATGAAGTGTATGAAAAGCATTTTATTACAATCATTAAGCCGATTTTTCTGAAGGGATTTGACTTTAGCCCGGAAGATATTTACTGCAAAAAAGGTTCCGATCATATTTATAGAACCAATATGTTCAATGCAGCCCAGCTATATTTTACGAAAACAAAAATTTATGTCTATGGAAAGCATGTTACCTTAACGGATGATTCTGAAGAGGCAAACTATGAGTTTGGCGGTTCTTTCCCCTACGAGGATGTGAAGGAAGCCTATATTGAGGAAAAGAAATTTCAAGCGCCGAACAAAGAAATTTCTGTTTACTATTTTGGGCTCAAATTGAAAAACGGTCAGGATGCTTTCAAATTTACTGTTGAATACGGAGCGGACATTGATAAGGCGCGGGATGATATTAACCATGTGATCGAAAAGATGACAGAGAAGGCGGAAGAGCGGGAAAGAATCAAGGCTTCCAAGCGTGCAGCGCTCCGTGCTGAAGCGGAGAAAGAAGCAGCTGAAAAGGGCAAGAGCAAAAAAGATGCTGCGGAGAAGAAGGAAGACAAGCAAGCAACTGCAGAAAAATCGGCAGATATACCCGATAAGGAAACTCCTGCTGAAGAAACGGTCGTATCGGAGACAGAGAAAACAGAAGAAAAAACGCAAGCAGAATCAACGCCTGCAAAGGCAGAGGAATCTTCTGAAGAAGCAAAAGAGCAATAAACCGAAAGTATTTACGGGAAAAATCCCACTGAAAATTGTTTTCAGTGGGATTTGATTATATATTGTGCTGAGCAGGAAAATACAGTTATCTGTTAAGGTGCCTGCACCCCTTTATTTTTTGTCCATACCGCAGGGATAGGCTTGTGTGCTTGCCTGCTTACCAGCATGTATACTTTTGTAAAGGCGATAACCTCCTGCAAAATTATAACAGTCAAAGCCGTTCTGTGTCAGAATCCGGCAGGCGATATAACTGCGCAGACCGGATTGACACATTACATATACTGGTTTACTCTGATCAAGCTCCTGCATACGACAACGCAAATCATCAACAGGAATATGGGTCTCGAAACCCTCCGCGTGCCCCATTCTGTATTCCCCGTCTGTTCTGGTGTCTAACAGGGTGACGCTGCCATCCCGGGGCAGGGTCGCAAGGTCTTCATAATAAAATTGCTTTACTTTCCCGTTGATTAAATTTTCTGCAATAAATCCCGCCATGTTTACAGGATCTTTTGCAGAGGAATAAGGCGGCGCATATGCCAGATCCAGTTCCCCCAAAGTGCTTACCCGCATATTTGCCTGCATGGCAGTAGCAAGCACGTCAATTCGCTTATCTACACCATCGTACCCGACGATTTGTGCGCCGAGAATACGCTGGCTATTCCTTTCAAAAAGCACTTTCATAGTCATCACCTTGCCGCCAGGATAGTAAGTGGCATGGGAGGCAGGCGAAAGAATCACCTTATCATATTTAATATTTTCCGCCCTTGCAATCCGTTCGTTGATTCCCGTGGAGGCAGCGGTCATATCAAATATTTTCAATATAGAGGAGGCAGCGGCTCCCTTATATCTGCTGTCTAACCCGCAAATCGCATCTGCAGCAATACGCCCCTGTTTGTTTGCAGGACCAGCCAGAGGAATTAACGATTTCTCTCCAGTAATCTTGTGCAAGATTTCTACTGCGTCGCCTACGGCATAAATATCCGGATCGGAAGTTTGCATTTGATCATCCACAGCGATACTTCCTTTTTGACCCAATGCAAGACCGGCATTCTTTGCCAATTGGTTGTCTGGGACAACGCCGATCGCCAGCACCACGATATCAGTCTGAATCGGCTGCGCATTTTCTATATGCACGGTAACTCCATTACGATTTTCTTCAAACCCTGCAACAGACTTGCCCAGCAGAAGACGTACTCCCTTTTCCTGCATGTGCGTATGCACAAAGCTGGCTATATCACTGTCAAATTGTCCCAGCACTTGCGTCTGCTTTTCAATTAGCGTCACTTCCATTCCCAATTCACGAAAGTTTTCGGCCGTTTCTACCCCGATAAATCCACCGCCTACGACTACCGCTGCTTTACAGCCGGCGTCTACTGCAGCCTTTCGTATGCGAAGGGTGTCTTCTACTGTGCGCAGTGTATAGATTTTTTCACTGTCAATTCCGGTAAGATTTGGACGAAACGGTTTTGCGCCGGGGGATAGAATCAGCTTGTCGTATGTCTCTGTGTAGGTCTTGCCAGTAGAAAGCTGGCGCACCGTGACGGATTTTGTCTCTCTGTCAATAGATAAGACTTCATGTCCCACCCTTGCTTCCACCTGAAAACGATCCCAAAAGCTTTCCGGTGTCTGGAGTGTCAGTTCTTCGGCATCTTGAATGGCGCCGCCGATATAGTAGGGAAGTCCACAGTTTGCATAGGAAATAAACCCTGAGCGTTCCAGGAGAATGATTTGTGCCTTTTCATTTAGTCGCCTGAGCCTGGCAGCGGCAGAAGCACCCCCGGCAACACCACCGATAATCACTATCTTCATTTATTTTTCTACCTTTCCATGGTAATCTACGATACCGCCGATATTTTTTACATTGCAGTATCCCAGTTGTTCCAGTATCGCCTTTGCCTGTCTGCTTCTATTGCCGCTTTGACAGTATAGAAAAATGGGCGCGTCTTTTTCGGGGACTGCCTTTTCAATCAGCTCCATCTCCATTAACGGCAGATTGCAGCTGTCTGGAATATGTCCGGAAGCATATTCTTCTGGAGTGCGCACATCCAATAAAATGGCTCCCTGCGTTTTATGATATTCTTCTATTCCTGCGTCTGTGGCAGCGTTCGAAAATAAAGGAAAAATTCCCATAAATGCCTCCTATTGCAATACTTTTATAATAGGATATCATATTCAAAAAAATCTGTTTGTGAGCAAGTCACATAAAAAAGCCCTTTGTCTACAGATAAGTGAAACATTTTTTATGATTTATTTTTGTTTCCCCCGTCAAAAGGCGCTTTTATGGATTGTCTGATTTACGAACGTATAATAAAATCCATCGGTATCTCCGATGGATTTTATTTAAGCAAGTTCCGGTATTGGGTGGGTACGGATATACTGGAGAATAGCCAAATAGCCCTCTTTGGAAATGTGAATCCCGTCTTGTACCCCGTATTCAGCGCGCAGATAGCCGCTTTCGTCTTTTAAAATTGTTTGTGTATCTAGATAATATACACCGCATTCCTGCGCCAATTCGCGAACCCATACGTTGCCTGTATTAATCATATCCTGTGTAATGGAGGCATAGCTTTCATTCACGCTTTGCGCCCTGGGGAAAATGGACTGAAGTATGATTTTGGTATTTGGGCTTTGTTCCAGTACTCCTTGGATCAGAGACGTATAAACCGTTTTAAAATTATTTTCATCCATAAAGCTGATCCCGTTCATGCCAAGGGTCATCACCATAATCTCCGGTTTTTTAATGCTGGCAGCTTCTATAATGGTCATTTCTGTATTCGTTTCAGGATAGAGGATTTTTGCAGTAAGCGCATAAGCAAGCGTAAGCGTCCCGGAGGTTGGCGTCCAAACTTGAGTGGTATTTTTTCCGCCGGGAAGTACTTCCCGGTTGCGTAGGTGATGGGTAGTAGAATCGCCTACAAAGATGATTTTGTCCTGATAAGCCTGCCCGGCATCAGCCCCTTCTTTTAATTCGCTGGAAAAGGGGGCCTGTGGTGGTTCAGTCATATTTTCCGCCTGGGTAGTGACATCTGCTTTTGTTGTTTCGTCAGACAAGGTATCATCTGGCTGAGCGTTTGCGTTTTTCGTTTCTTCCGCCTGGGTAGTGGATTGGGTAGATTCCTCTTCTTTTTTACCATTCATAGGTCTGCAGCTAAAGAAGCTAACGGTGAGTGCTGCTGCCAGCAGAATGGAAAGACTCAGTTTAAAATAATGTTTCATAGTATCCCTCATGCACACAAACTTTAATGAAATACCGGCTTATACGGTTCTTTCTTGCTGTCCGATCGTCTGCACCTGCGCATTCTAACAGAGAACAAAATAGCAAACAAGATATATCCGGCAATAAATACAGCGAGAGATAATAAAAGCATAGTGCCGTTTTTATAAAGACCACCGCAGAGAACGACCGCAACAATATAAAGTGTTGCAGCTGCAAGAAAATGAAACAGAACACGCAAAAAAACGGATAAATGTTCCGTTCGCAGTATTTGATTTGCACTGCTGAGAAGCAGAGAAAACACAAAAAACAGAACGATCCATTGAAATGTTGGTATAAAAGTCTTATCCGCGCTGGAAAGCATGGCGCCGATACCATAGACGATCAGTGTAATCATGGTGAAAATAACACATCCGTTTTTCAGTATTCGAAAAATGGTTTGCCCAGGTTTCATACGTTTCTCCCCAAAATGTATTATATTATAGAATACCATGAAACCGCTGCAGATGCAAGATGAAAAACAGAAAAAATCAGTCGGGATGCTGTTTATTTACAGACCAGCGGGTGCTGACCTGTTCCCCATCCTCGGTAGCTACACTTGGCGCGCGATTTTGATATAGAAATTTTGTCAGGGCATACATGTCGATCCAAATTTGATTCCATCCATCTTTTTGCGCAGGGTCAAAAATGATCTGCAGTCCGTAATGGAGGTGGGGCGTGTTGATATTGTTGGTATTTTCTTTGGCGGAGTATCCGGTCATCCCCAGATAGCCGATCACTTCGCCGGCATTTACCTGCTTACCTTCATACATATCATTGTATGGGTGGCCTTTTCTCAGGTGGGCATAGTAATAATACCGCTTTCCATCATAGGAGCGAATTCCGATTCTCCAGCCCCCGTACTGGTTCCAGCCGCACGCTTCCACATATCCTCCTTCTACTGCAACAATGGGAGTGCCTACGCTTCCCATCAGATCATGTCCCAGGTGATTTCTCTTATATCCGTAGGAACGGGCAACGCCAAAGTCGTCGGAGTGCGCGTAGCTGTATCCCTGGGCAATGGGTGAATACGCGATCAGACCGTATTTTTCTTCTTTTGTAATAGTGTCTCCTTCTTTGGAATATTCTGTGTATTCTCCTACCATGCCGCCCAGTACCGCATCGTAGGCCTTGGAGTAATAGGTATATAATTTTTCGTTGTTTGTTATTTTAGTTGGATCCTCTCCCTTTTGGAGGGCTTTGCCTATTTCTGTCAAATCCGTCTTTTTGTAATGTCCGAAGTTTCCTCCGTATTTTACTGCAAGACATGCCAAAAGCTGGGTAAAAGAGCAGGGAGAACCGTTTTCGTATCCTGCAACACAAAAGTCCAGCGCGTCGTCCATTGCCTCTTCGCTAACATCAAAGTCGATCCATTTTATATAATCCTGTGCGCTGGCTGTCATAACCGCTGTCATCAGCAGCGCGACGGTCAGTACACAGGCTATCATTTTCTTGCACATGATAAAGTTTCCTTTTTACAATATTTTCGCCACTATCAAAAGTATTCCAAGCCTGTATCAAAATATAAGAGACACTCTTTTCCTATTCTGGCTGGTACATGCATATTTATAATGAATATTCATTGACTTTTCCCGGGCTTTTCTGTATAATAAAATACGTATATTTATGGATAAAAATGAAAATTGAGGGTGCCTTGGATGAATAGACGAGAGAGCAGAATTCGCGCTTTTGAATTGCTTTTTGAAACAGATTTTCAAAAAGAAGCGATAGATTGGGCCCGGATTTATGAGAGTGCCATGCGCAATCGAGGACTGGGAAATCATGTGTTTGTAAAAGCGCTGTACAGTAACGCAGTGGAGCATCAGAAGGAGATAGACCATCTGATTGAGTCCAGCGCCGAAAATTGGCGTCTTTCCAGAATGTCTGCTGTGACCAGAGCTGTGCTGCGGCTGTGTGTGGGAGAACTACTGTATTCAGATATCCCGGCGAAGGTGGCAATCAATGAAGCAGTGGAAATCTCCAAGCTGTATAATGATGAGAAGTCCACTGCCTTTGTCAACGGGATTTTAAATAAAATCGCAAGCGAGCAGGGAACCTTGCAGGCGAAAGACAGCGATACATGATGAATAAAGAGCAAGGCTTGATTCTTGGAATTGATACCAGCAATTATACGACTTCGGCTGCTTTGTGTACGCTGGACGGCAAGGTAGTGGCAAATATAAAAAAGCTGCTTCCGGTTGCTGCAGGAAGCAGGGGTCTGCGCCAAAGCGAGGCGCTGTTTCATCATACCGTGCAGCTTCCCCAGGTTTTAGAAGAGATTCACACAGCGCTGGACGACAGAAAGATTTTGTCTGTGGGATATTCTAAAACGCCTCGGGATGCGGCAGACTCCTATATGCCATGCTTTTTGGCAGGACAGGCTGCAGCGAGTGCAGCAGCTTGCAGCGCCGATATTCCCCTGTACAGCTTTTCCCATCAGAACGGCCATGTGATGGCGGCACTATATGGTTCTGAAAAAATGGAGTACCTTAATCGGCGATTTGCGGCTTTTCATGTATCCGGGGGTACCACGGAAATTTTGCTGGTGCAGCCGGACAGAGACCGGATTTTTTCCATAGAAAAAATCGGGGGCACATTGGACCTCAACGCCGGCCAGGTGATCGACCGGGCAGGCGTAATGATGGGGCTGGCCTTTCCTGCCGGACCTGCTATGGAAGAGGCTGCAGCGCCGTTTTGGAATCTGATGGGACCGTCCCGGCCTTCTGTACGGGGACTGCACTGTAATTTATCCGGTCTGGAAAACAAAGCCCGTGAAATGTTTGAGAAAGATAAAAATACGGGTGCATGCGCGGCGTTTGTGCTCCAGTCTGTGCTGCAGACGCTGCAGGCGCTGACAACAAATTTGCTGGCGTTGTATCCGGGACTTCCTATCGTATATGCCGGCGGCGTAATGAGCTGCAGCTATATACGGCAGGCACTGTCGCGCCAGGGCAGCTTTGCCGCTCCGGCTTTTTCTTCAGACAATGGGGCAGGTACGGCGCTTTTGACACTGCAAAAATACAAAGAAAGGGGAGGACGCAGTGATGGATTTGCGTAATATGCGGTTTCCCGGCCCGTTGACGGTTACAGAGCTCAATCAATATATCAAAGACCTCATTGATGTAAACCCGCCTCTTTCAGATATTTATATCAAAGGCGAAATTTCCAATTTTAAAGCCCATTCTTCCGGTCACTTTTATTTCACGTTGAAAGATGCGGACAGTGCGCTGAAAAGCGTGATGTTTCGATCCAGCGCCCAAAAGATGGAGTTTATGCCGGAAAACGGTATGAAGGTGATTGCCCATGGAAGAATTTCTGCCTTTGTGCGGGACGGGGCATATCAGCTTTATGCGGACGCCCTGGAACCTGACGGGGTGGGTGCCTTGTATATAGCCTTTGAGCAGCTTAAGCGTAAATTGGAAGGGGAAGGGCTGTTCGCAGAAACACGAAAAAAGCCGCTTCCGAAAATTCCCTCTGTAGTAGGTATCGTAACTTCCCCTACAGGCGCTGCAGTGCGGGATATCATCCATATATGCCGGCGCCGGTTTCCCTATGCGAAATTGGTGCTGTATCCGGCACTGGTGCAGGGGCCGGAGGCACCTGCAAGTGTGGCAAGGGGGATCGCCTATTTCAACGAGACAAAGTCTGCAGATGTGCTCATCGTTGGGCGGGGCGGAGGATCTGTGGAGGATCTGTGGGCTTTTAATACGGAACTTG
>CANQWE010000060.1 GCA_947627475.1 uncultured Clostridia bacterium | reverse complement strand
CCAAGGATCGCTGTGCGATCCGCGAAAAAGCGCTTTTGGTACGTGTACTTTGCTACGCAAAGTACCATTCTCGCTTTGGAGAAAAGTACCACCCGTCCCCCTGCTATGGAAAGCAGGAAAAAACCTGCATCTCTTCCAAGAGGAAGGAAGAGTATTCCTTTTCCAAGGGAAAAAGAGAAGGACGTTCCTTTTGTGATGTGACATAAGTACCGCCGTTTCTTCTTGCTTGGGTAAGCTGAAACTCCCCCGTGGAGATGGGGAGGCATATGATGCCTATACAAATTATTTGTATTTTTTCAAATACTTTTCATATAAGTCCGGTCTGCGCTGGCGCGTCACCTCCTCGGCCTGCTCCAGCCGCCACTTGTCAATGTTTTCGTGATGACCGCTGAGAAGCACCTGAGGTACCTGCTCCCCACGAAATACCTCCGGCCGGGTATACTGGGGATATTCCAGCAGATCCTTTTCAAAGCTTTCCTTCTCGTGACATTCTGCCTCCGGCAGCACCCCGTCAATCAGCCGGCCCACACTGTCCGCCAAAATGCAGGCAGGCAGCTCTCCGCCAGTGAGCACATAGTCCCCGATAGAAATCTCCTCATCCGCTACAGCGTCTATCGCTCGCTGGTCGATTCCCTCATAATGGCCGCAAAGGAGAATCAGCCGGTCGTACGCAGCCAAACGTCCTGCATCCTCCTGGGTAAACGTCTTCCCTCTGGGGGACAGATAAATGGTACGCACCTGCTCTTCCGGGGTCACGTCTGCCAGCACTGCCTGCCAGCAGTTCCAAACCGGCGGAGCGGCCATCAGCATGCCCCGGCCTCCGCCGTAAGGGGTGTCGTCCACACGCCGGTGCTTATTGTGGGAATAGTCCCGGATGTTATGGGCGCGAACCTGTAAAATCCCGTTTTTCTGGGCCCGGCCGATAATGCTTTCCGACAGAATCGATTCTACCAAAGCAGGAAACAGGGTCAAAATATCAAACCGCATCATCCTTCCCGCATCCCTTCAATCAGTCGCACATAAATTCCTTCCGGCTTGTCCGCCTGGCCATAGGAGATGTCCAAAATAAACGCGGGCACGGCGGGAATCATAAAGGAGTGATCCCCATCCCGTACCACGTATACAGGATGGGCCCCGGGAAAAGTCACATCCTCCAGTACGCCGCAAGGCTGTCCGTTGTCCGCGTCGATCACCGGAAGTCCCAGCAGATCTGCCACAAAATGAGATCCAGCCGGTAGGGGAAGATCCTCCCGTTTTGCATAAAAGATTTTGTCCCGCAGGGAGATCGCGTCCTCCAGGGTGTCGATTCCGGCAAAGGTTGCCAGTACCATATTCTTTTGTACGCTGGCGTGGACGACAGGCATCGGCCGATAGCCGTCCCCCTCCCGCAGATACATTGTTTTCAGTCCAGCCAGCACAGAGGGAGAATCGCATCGACTGGCCAGCCGCACCGCGCCTTTTACCCCATGGGTATTCACTGCCTGGGCACATTCTAAAAAGGCTTGTTTTTCTCGCATAATAAACTCCTTCCCCTTTACGGCGCTAAAATCGTGATGAAATACTCCGGCTATTTTGACTTTGATTCTGTAAAAGCAAATGCAGAAACGTGATAGGAAGTGCGTATCCCTCTCCCCCGGCACACCGCAGGTGTGCCCCCTCATCTGAGGGGGCTTTTGTATTTAAGCCTTCCCTTAGTAAGGGGAGATGGCGGCTTTGCTGCCGGCTCACTTTGGAATGCCACTCCCCCTTAACACAAGGGGAATTTGTACAGCTCGAGGGTGAGCTGCAGCAAAGGAGAGCTTTCCCCTACTTGAGCCTCCCCTTCCCCTTCCTGGGGAAGGGGACCGCGTTAGCGGTGGAGGGGTAACCCTGCCGTCTGCTATGTGCCTTTTCCTTCACGCATTGCTGGGATACGGCCCCTGCTTTAAACATCTGAACACATAAAGCAGTCGGTTCTGGTTACAATATAGTGCCCCAGAAAGGCGTAGGGAGTATCCTGCAGCATTTTTCGGATCTGCTCGGTCAGAAAAATATCCTCCACAGAAGGCTCCCGTACATTGTTTGCATGATTGTGCGCCAGGATGACCCCGCTGGCTCCGCGCTGTCCGGCAAAGGAAAGGATCAGATCCCCATAGGACTCCGGTCGGATATACCTGCCCTGGGACAGGACTGCATTTTCAATCACCCGGTCTTCCCCGTCCAGGAGCAGCGCTGTTACAGTGGAGGCCGGCTTGCCTCTGTACCACATATATAAATACATACTCCGCTGAAAGGTATTTTCCAGCGGATCCCTGGAAAACGCCTCTAAAATAGCCCGCCGGGAAAAAATACCTGCCATTTTGATCAGCAGCGCGCTGGATGGCCCGACCCCGTCAGCCTGCTGCATCTGATCCGTATCGCTTTCCAATAGCTGCAGGCAGCTTTGGTGATCGATCAGCGCGTGGGCTGTGGGGTTGGTGTTTTTCTGCGGTATGGAGAAATACAAAAGCATTTCCAAAAGCTCATGGGGTTCAAAAACATCGCCGCCGTATTTTTGCAGCTTTGCCCGCATTCGTTTCCGATGCTCGCTATGAATATTTTTCTCTGCCATTTTACGGGTACTCACTTTCTATGACTGCCCAGCTTCTTTCGCATATGCCGAAAGCCGGTAAATCTGAACAAATCCCGCTTCACTTATCAAGGTATAATCATCCCCCATAGCGGCCCGCATTTTTTTTGTATGCTCGTCATGATCATAGCGGGTGTCCAGCACATAATATTCTGTCTGCTCCAGTGGGGCATAATAGTCCGGGCAGGAATGGAGATCGTCTACGTAATACAGGTGGGGCATCATATAGCCGTACGCTGTGACGGAGGCGTCGGCGGGGATGCTTTTCAGGGCCTGTGCGGTGGCGTCGTACGCTACTTTGTCCGCATAATACCGGGTGACGCTGCGCTGAGCCTTGGGATATACGGCGGACATGGAGAACACCAGTGCCAGGGCCAAGGCGCTACAGAAAAACAGCCGCCGCCCCGTCGGCCCCCAATCAGACACTGTAAGCATTGCCGATACGAGAAGCAACGCTGCCGTGCCGTAGGTATATTGAAAATCAATGTCGAATTGGTATATCCAGTCCGGCATAAGATTGACCACCAACAGAGGGATCAGCAGCACCAGCTGGACAGACCGCCGTCCCGCGAAAGGCGTAAAGAGCAGGGGCGCGCACATCCACAGCACAAATTCCAGCTTTTGCCCGGAATAGGTGATTTCCTGGTAGGCTTCCGTCTCCGCCCCGGAGAACACCTCCCGGATGAGATAGCCGATGTTATAAAAGCAGGTGCGCATTGCATCCAACAGGCCTCCATCCCCCCCTACAGAGGAAGAGAAATTTGCAAACCGGTCGGACATGATCTCTCCCCCGGACAGGCGGATCATGGCGCAGGCAAATACAAACCACAGGAGAGAGACTCCGATCATTCCTGCAGCAAACCAACGGTCCCGGCGGTCGAGCAGCATCCAAAGAGCCACCGCCACTACATAGATAAAGGCGTCTTCCTTGACGCACAGCACCAGCAGCCCAAACACTGCGGCAGGGACGCGCCGTCTCTCCAGCACATAGGAGATCATATAGAGGAGCAGCACCGACAAAATCTTGTTTTCATGGAAATCATAGAAGCAGCCGTTTGCCATGGTGGGATACAGGGCATACAGTACCGCGGCTCCAGTGGCGCACAGGGGACTCATCCCCAGGGTACGGCAGATCCGCCGCAGTGGGAACATACCCATCCCTACAATTACTGCCTGGGCCAGGAGAAGGTAAATGGGGCTGCGCAGCAGCATATATCCCGGCAGCAGCAGATAATAAATGGGGGAGAAATGCACGGCAAAATGGGAGAGATACTGGCTGCGCTCTACCGTTGTATAGGGCAAGCCGGTTTTGGCCATTTGCTCAAACATCTGACAGAAAATTCCGAAGTCAAAGGTACCGTGGGAAAAAGACTTGTATTTTGCCACGGTACAGAAGCCCACAAACAAGCAGAACAGGCAGAAAACAGCCGCCGTCACATAGAAGGATGCCCGCCAGGAAAAGGATATGCCCGACAGCCCCAGCCGGTTTTCGGCAGACACATATTTTGCAAGGAGCAGCAGAACCGCGCCCAACCCGATATTGAAGAACAGATCTCCTGAAAGGGTGCCCACCAGCAAAAGGCTGTACAAAACCGCGGATATAAAGAGACACCAGTTAATGAGACGGGTGGTTTTTGTAAGTAAAAAACCCGCCCACAAAAGGAACAGGGCGGAAAAAAACGTGCCCCAAAAAAGGAGCGTGGACATCTGGCGCACCCAGGCAAGGCTGGTAAAGTCTCCGGAGGCGGCGCCGGTAAAGGAGGCGCAGATAAAGGCGAACGCCAAGGCGGCGAACAGGTCTGTAACGCCAAATCCGTTTTCCCGATGAATTTGCAAAAAGCGCTGCCAAAACGATTGCAAGCGATGCATGACCTGGAGTCCTCCTTATATAAAATACCCAAATGAACAGTTTATTGTAACATATGTCCAAAAAAAGGTCAATAGGGTCTTTTTCGAAATGCTGCAAAATATAAGGAAGATTGTCAGCAGTGGTTAATAGGGGATATGGTTTGTTGTGGATTCTACAACTTTACAGTAAAATAAAAAACGCAGGCCCCTGCAACCTATGGAGAACCTTTGTATTGCCCTAACTTCCTCCTCTGCTGTGTCTCGTTTGCGACTACCCCTCCGGCTCACTAATGGTCGCCGCCACCCCGGTGTTTCACAAAGTGAAACACAAAAAAGGGCAGGCAAAAAGTGTTTTTATACCGCCACCTCCCCAGCATCTCGAAGGGGTTTTAAAAGAGCTACCCCGCGTGCCTCCTAAAAAAAGACTTAAATCGTCCTAAGCCCCCTCTTCAGAGGGGGGCAGCGGAGCTGACGGGGGAGAAATGAGTGCCCCCGCCGATACTCCTTCGTTGTATTACTATCCCTGTATCTCGTCCGCGGCGCTGTCCTGCACGGGAGCATCCCAGGCGTCCAATTTTTCTTTGATATTTTGAGAGATTTCCATACCACCCCAATCAAATTCTTCCACCCATTGCGTGTACTTCTCCTGGAGCATTTCTTTGGTGATGCCCACAGCCTTCATCTCCGCGGGAGAGTGTTCCATCAGCCACTTTGGCGTATAGATTTCTCCGTTTATGTTGATGGCTCGGGGGTTCATGTGCATGCGGGCCAGAAAATCCTTGTCATCGGAATACAGCGCTTCGATTTGCTCATCACTGAACACCCAATTATCTGCACTTGACCTATTTGCTGCCTTAAAATCCTCTTTGGAAATGTTGAAGTATTTGATAAACCCTAAAACATTATATTCATCAAGATCTGGGTTTCCTTCAAAATATCCGCTTTGCTCTACCCACGCTTCATATGCTTCCTGGCCTATTATCCTAGTAAAGCGACGTTCAATTCCATAAAAACCCGGTTCGTATTCAGCATATACATACATAGCGTCCACACCACCGGTTTCTGCAGGTTCTGTCTGGGCAGCTGTGGTTTCCGGCTCTGCGGTAGTTTGCGCGGTGCTCTCTGCAGGATCCTTCGACTTTTCCGCGTTATCCTGGCATGCAGCAAACGAAACGCTCAGCATCAATATACTGATCAGCATACAGATAAACTTTTTCATGTTTTTGTCCTTTCTTTCTCAATTTCTCTACTATAGTTTATTCAAAGTAAACGTATTTGACCTTATGCCTGAGTAGAAGTTTCTCCGGTGAAGGGAACGTCCGGGAAAAACCGCTGGGGATTGATACAGTTGCTGCTGTCTGCCCAATTGACTCCGTCTTCCCCATAGAACACGGAAAAATGCAGATGGGGTCCTGTGGAATTTCCTGTGTTTCCCACAAACCCGATGTGATACCCCTTGTCTATCCGGGTGCCTTCCTCGAAAAAGCAGGGGTCTTTCATATGCATGTACCCTGCCCGCAGCTTCCTGCCGGTGCCGGTCCAAAAGTCATCAAATTCAATCACCACATAATTGCCCGCACTGGGGTGCCAGTCATATGTATACTTTATAACACCATCTGCAGGCGCATAGATATACTGCTCATTGATCGATTGCGATTTGCCGATAATATCGATCCCATAATGATTCGGCCGCCCGGGCAGCCGGTATCCGGAGGAAATATAGCTGAACTGATTGGCATCATACAGCACATAAGACCAGTCGTAATCCCGGACGTAAGCCGGCTCCAGGCACCACTGCTGACTGGGGTCGGAATCGTTTCTGTTTGCCAGCTTCACCTTGGCATGGCTTTCGGTGGAGGGGGGATCTACCGCCAAATTCAGGTAGACGTTCTTTTTGGGCGCGATACTGAAGGTACCGTTGCTGTTTCTGCGAAGGTGCCATCGCTGTTCCGGGGAATTGGATGTCTCCTGATACAGAATTACCTGGGCCCCCGCCACGCAGTTACTGCGTCCATCCAGAACCATATTGTCTGCTATGGTTGTTTCAATGGTGAAATATCCGTCCTCCTCCTGCATGATTTCAAACCGCTCCGAACCGGGCCATGCATAGTATGGATACTGTTGCAGGTTGGTGCCGTTTGTCGTCCCGTTTCCCTGCAGATCCAGATACATACCGCTGTAAACGTTGCGCAGATAATACTGGGTATAGTCCAAAAGGCTGACAGCCTCTACCGGTTCTTCCAGATACCACTGCTGACTGGGATCCGCGTCATTTTTATTTGCCAGCTTTACCTTGGCGTTGCTGGAATGGGATCCGCCTTCTATGGACAGATTGAGGGATAAATTCTTTTTGGGAGACAGGCAGTAGGTACCGTTGGAATTTTGCCGGATAAACCAAAGCTGCTCCGGTGCGTCGGATACATACTGATACAGAATCACCTGGGCCCCTGCCACGCAGTTGCTTCTCCCATCCATCACCATTCTGCCCGAGGCGCCCACCAGGGTCGTTTCCAAGGTATAGTAGCCGCCCGCCTGATACTTCAGACGAAACAGTTCTGACGCATAGTATCCGGGATACTGCTGAAAGTGGGTGCTGTTTGTGGTTCCGCTGGCCTGCAGATCCAGATACATATTCCATGTGTTCGCGTTGCGCAGATAATAGGTTTTATCCACCGGGAGCGAACGCGCCTCTGCTGCGGACGCAGTGGCATCGGAAGGAAGGGCGCCTGCTTCCCCGGCGCTCGCCCACAGCGAGCCGGTAACTTGCGGCAGGATCAAAAGAAAAGAGAGCAGAATCAGAAACAATTTTTTCGTGGTTTTCATTTTGTCGTTCTCCTTGTGCGCAAACTGCATCGTTTTTTCAAAAGATGTATTCCTGTCGCTGAAAAAACCGCATGCAAACAAAGCCATGGGCCTGGTTTACACGCGGTTAATACTGGTGTTCATGGGAATCACCTGCATCTTTCCATGTGAAATACAGAATTTTACAATTTCATTTTAACAGCATTTCCTTTATATGTCAATAGAATATACATTTTTTGTTAATAATTTGCAACAATGATAGCAGCAATTCCCCGCCCTTGCAGGAATTACCGCTTGCCTACAGCAGCGGTTTCCTGTATAATAGATGCAGTACATATGAAATAGGAGGAACCATGAAGCTGACGGAGCAAAAAATCGTGGTGCTGCTGAAGCTGTGCTTCAGTGCCGTAATCCTCCAGCTGGCCCTGATTTGCCTGGTCCTGACAGATCCGGTCCAGTCTGAATACATAACGCAGATCCCTGAGATGCTGGAATACGCAGCAATGGCCACCGTGATCACACTGGGAGGGGGCCTGGCTCTGGAATATGCCCTGAAAGTTTACGGCTGAGCGCCAAAGGAGCATCCATGTGAAACTGTTTGAGAAAATCAAGAAAGACCTGGAAAGGCTGGGGATCCTGCCTGCCCTGAAAAAATGCGATACAGTGCTTTGCGCCCTGTCCGGCGGAGCAGATTCGGTGGTGCTGCTCTATTTTCTCCATTGGTATCTGCCGGGCCAGGGAATCCGTCTTGCCGCCGCCCACCTCCATCACGGGATCCGGGACGGTGCGGCAGACGAGGATGCAGCATTCTGCCGCAGACTGTGCGAGGGACTGCAGATTCCCTTTTACAGCCGCCATTTAAATATCCCCGCCATGGCGAAAAAGGCGGGACTGGGACTGGAGGAATGCGCCAGAATCCAGCGCTACGCGTTCTTGGAGGAGATTGCATCCGGTCTGCCCCACCCGCTTATCGCCACAGCCCACAATGCCACCGATCATTTGGAAACGGTGCTGTTTCATCTGATCAGAGGAACAGGCGCTAAGGGGCTTTGCGGCATATCTCCCCTGCGGGACGAAAAAGTTATTCGTCCCCTTTTGTGCTGCACGGCAAAGCAGGTGCGGGACTATGCAAAGGAAGCACGGCTTTCTTATGTGACCGACGCCACCAACGCCGACACTACCTACACCAGAAATTATATCCGGGAAAAAATTGTCCCGGCGCTGCGGCAGATCAATCCCCGATGTGAGGACGCCGTCCTGCGGATGAGCGGACTGCTACGGGAAGACCTTGTCTATTTGGAAGATGCGGCCGCTGCCCTGCTGGGAGAAGACGATGCACTTACCAAAGAGGCCGCCGCCGCCCCTGACCCGCTTCTTTCCCGCGGCATTCTCACCATGTATCGCCGGTTTACAGGCCATCAGGAAAATCTGTCAGCCGTCCATCTGGCCGACTGTACAGCATTGATCCGCAGCGGCCTGCCGGGCCGCATCAGCCTGCCGGGCCGGGCCGCGCTGTTTTCCCAGGGGGGGCGGAGCTGGATTGGCGCGGATCCCGCCTTTACAAAGATGGACGTGCCTGCCCCCGAGCCCCTTTCTGTAGGAGATGCTGTGTTCTTTGGTCCTTTTTTGGTGAAAGTGTCCAGAGACCAGGCAGATATTGTTCCTCCTGCCCAAAATATTTACAATTTAGCAATATACGGTACGCTGGATTTTGATAAAATAAACAATAGTCTTTTTATCCGTGCCAGAAGGACCGGCGATGTATATTTTACCGGCGGCATGCACAAAAAAATAAAAAAACTTTTCGGCGCAATGAAAATCCCCGTTCCGCTTCGGGATGTGTATCCCCTTGTATGCGACGAAGCGGGAATTGTCTGGGTGCCCGGCCTGCGACCCAGAGATGGCTGTGCCGATGCGCCTGTGCCGGCTGATCCTGTTTATATGGGTGTTTGGTATGCCGACAAAAATACTGAGGAAAGGTTGCAGACATGAGAGTACATCATGACGTGTGGGATCAGGATGTAGAGCAGATTCTTATCAGCGAGAGAGAGCTGGATGAAATCGTTTCCCGCATTGCTGCCCAAATTGATGAGGATTATAAGGATAAAAACCTGCTTCTCCTGTGCATACTGAAAGGGAGCCTTGTTTTTATGGGGGATTTGATGAAAAAGCTTTCCATCCCCTGTGAGATCGATTGTATGAAGGTTTCTTCCTATGGAGCGGGATCGGTCACCAGCGGAAGGATCAACATTCTTTTGGACCTGCACCGGCAGGATCTCAGCGAAAAAGACATACTCATTATCGAAGATATCATAGACAGTGGCAGAACTCTGTCTTACCTGGTCTCTTATTTAAGCATCAACGGCGCCCGCAGCGTACGTACCGTAGCGCTGCTGGATAAACCCTCCCGCAGAGAGGTGGAATATACCCCCGACTATGTGGGCAGGGAAATTCCCGACGCATTTGTGGTGGGATATGGGCTGGATTATGGAGAGAAATACCGCTCCCTTCCTTATGTGGGAATATTGAAACCGGAAATATATACAGACTGAGCATTTCCGGGGCTTTTTCTATCACACGGCGATATTTTGCAGACCAAAGAAAGGATTGACTTTTCATGAAGAAAAACGGCTTGAAGGTCGCAGTTTGGTATGTGGGCCTGATCGCGGTGGTGATCGTGGTGATCGCCCTGCTGTACGGAGGCGGCGACAAGGCGGACCTCACCTACGGCGATATCGTAGACTATTTTGAAGACGAACAGGTGGAGCAGTTCTCCATCGACTATAATACCGCGACCCTGAAGATGATTATCCGGGCCCAGGACGATGAAGAAAAGCAGTCTGTGGTGAAATACAGGCTGGCAGATGTAAACGTGTTCCTGCTGGATATGAAGGAATTGATCGACGAACAGTATGAGGCGGGAATCATAGAGAAATACGACCTGCAGCCGGCTACCATTGTGCCCTGGTGGGTCAGCTTTCTGCCCTATTTGATCATTGCCATTGTCTTTATCGTGCTGTGGTGGTATATGATGAGCCAGGCTACCGGCGGCAAGGGCAGTAAGATCGGCAACTTCGGCAAGGCGAAGATGCGCACCGGAGACAAAGTCAAGGTGTACTTCAGAGACGTTGCCGGGGCAGATGAAGAAAAGGCGGAGCTGGAAGAAATCGTTGAATTTTTGAAGGACCCCCAGAAATTTACCAGACTTGGGGCGAAAATTCCCCACGGCGTGCTGCTGATGGGGCCTCCCGGTACAGGTAAAACCCTGCTGGCAAAAGCAGTGGCAGGTGAGGCCGGCGTACCCTTTTATTCCATTTCCGGCTCGGATTTTGTGGAGATGTTTGTAGGTGTGGGCGCTTCCCGTGTGCGGGATTTGTTTGAAACAGCCCGTAAAAATCCTGCATCGATTGTGTTTATCGATGAAATCGACGCAGTGGGCCGGCAGCGCGGCACCGGGCTTGGCGGCGGCCATGACGAACGGGAGCAGACCCTGAACCAGCTGCTGGTTGAGATGGACGGCTTTGGCTCCACCGAAGGGATCATCGTCATCGCGGCAACCAACCGGCCCGACGTATTGGATCCTGCGCTGCTGCGTCCCGGCCGGTTCGACCGGCAGATCACCGTCCACCAGCCGGATATTCACGGACGGGAAGAGATTCTGCGGGTACACGCCCGGAACAAGCCCCTGGAGGCCAGCGTGGATCTGTCTGTGATTGCAAAGAGCACATCTGGCTTTACCGGCGCAGACCTTGCAAACCTGCTTAATGAAGCGGCGCTCCTTGCCGCTCGTAAGAATAAATCGCTGATCGGTATGGACGAGTTGGAGGACGCTTTCACAAAGATCGTGGCAGGTCCCCAGAAGCGGTCCATGCGCATCAAGGAATCGGAAAAGCTGAAAACGGCATATCACGAGGCGGGTCATGCAGTGCTTTCCCACGTGCTGCCGTTGATGGATCCGGTGCATCAGGTTTCCATTATCCCCAGCGGCAACGCCTTGGGCTATACCCTGAACCTGCCTGAGGAAGATAAGTACAGTGTCTACCGCAACGAGCTGAAGCAAAAGATTTCCATGCTGCTGGGCGGTCGTGTAGCAGAGCAGCTGATCTTTGATGACTTCTCCGGCGGCGCATCCAATGACATCCAGCGTGCAACCCAGATTGCCAGAAAGATGGTCATGCAGCTTGGTATGAGCGATTTGGGACCGATTCTGTTCGGCAGCGGGCACAGCGACACGGAAGTATTCCTGGGAAGAGATTTCTCCCAGAACCGAGATTTCTCTGAAGCGATTGCCGCAAAGATCGACGAGCAGATTGAGAAGATCATAGGCGAAGCGTATAACGAAGCAAAGCGTCTGCTTTCTGAAAATATCGATAAACTGCATTTCATTGCCAAGTACCTGGTGAAGAATGAGATCATGAACGGTGAACAGTTCCGTCGGATCATGGAAGATCCGGGTGTGACCATGGAAGAGCTGGAAGAGATGTATGCAGAGAAGCGGCGCCGCAGCGAAGCGGAGAACGAGGCCAGAGCTCTGCAGATCAAGGAAAATGAACGGCGTAGAGAGGAGGCTCGTCGCCTGGAAGAGGAAAAACAGCGCGGCGAGGTGACCAACACCTCTGAAAAATCTGACAACGAGTCAAACAGGCCACAGTAATTGGGAAAAATCCCCGGGGAGACCCGGGGATTTTATTTGTGGGCTGGCGGGGCAACTTCTCAGCCCCGCCCCACCGGAACGGGGCGGGATCCGAAAAAGGGCTTTGGTGTACTTTTGCCGGGTGCGGCAAAAGTACC
>CANQWE010000059.1 GCA_947627475.1 uncultured Clostridia bacterium | reverse complement strand
CAGAAATGCCTGGAGGAAGGGAGGGAGCTGGTCCGCTTTATTGACGCCATTGAAGATCATTCCATACGGGAGATCATTCTCTGCCGCTTTGCAGACGGGAACAGCTGGGAAAAGGTTGCCTTTCGTACCGGTTTCTGCAGCAAGGACGCTGCAAGAAGGAGATGCGAGCGGTTTCTGAAGGAGACGGAAACGAAGAAGTAAATTCCAAAAGACCACACAGGAGTGCCCCTGTAACGCTCAAAAACGGACCTGTAATGCGATCTCTTTGTTTTTATAGCCAGAACCACATAAAATATAAACGCGCAAAATAGAGCATGTTTTGGGCAAATAAGAGGCATTCATGATTTTACCCTGGAAACAAAACTGCAATAAAACTGCTACAAAAACACATAAAAAAAGCCCTCTCTGTCCACTTCCGATAGAGAGGGCCTTTTGTTTAGTTGGCATCAAAGTGCATATCGGATATTTGCTCTATAGCCTGGATATAGTAATCCAGCCGCGTTTCTTCCAAAGCGGCAATCATATCTGCGAAAGGTTGAATATCTCCTTTCATTGCATACGCTTCCAGGCATGAAAAATATGGCAAGCGATCTTCTTTCGATATGGATACGGGAAGAAAATCATGAAACATTAACTGGTAGTTCATAATCATTCTTGCAGTTCTGCCGTTGCCGTCTATAAACGGATGGATCCTGACAAACTCCCCATGTGTCCACGCTGCCAGCGTAATGGGATCCATCTCCCTGTTTTTTTCTAAATCAACGTAAAAATCCTTTATCTGCCGGTACATTTCATCCGGCGCAGGTGGTGTGTGCGCAGCACCTGTTATATACACACCCACATCCCTGTATATACCTCCTGTAAAGATGTTTTCCATGAGGATGGCATGGATGTCCTTCAGAATTCTCTCATCCAGGGATTTACCCTCTTGTACGCACTTTGTCACATAGTCAAAGGCCTTCTTATGATTGGTCACTTCGTATATCTCCCGAAGCGCCTTTCCTCCTATAGACTGCTTGTCCTCCAACAGAAGTTTGGTCTCCATCAGGGAGAGGGTGTTTCCTTCAATCGCCGTTGAATTGTGCGTATATTCGATGATAAAAGCCGTTTCGTAATTCTCCAGAGCAGCCCCCGCAAGGAGACTCTTGTGCTCTTTTACAAAGGCTTTCTTTCTTTGCAATTGTTCCTCGTTCATGTGTCCCTCTCTGTCTCATTGCGATTTTGTTAGCATCACCGTAATCGGCATAACCAGTCTTGCCCTTATATCTGTATCCCCTGTATGGCAGCTTCGTATAGGAACGCTTTTAACGCTTTCCCCTCTCCTGTGTTGTAATAATCCAGCAGGAGTGTATTGAACTGCTCCATATGCCTGTCTGTGATTGTGAGTATTCCTGCCCCTGACAACACAAGGATCTTGTTGGCCGCTGTCATGCTGGTGCGTTTGTTTCCGTCCCAGAACAGCTGCCCTCTCGTTCCCCATAGGAACACATCCAGCGCCTTTTCTGTTGTAGTGGTACTCCTGCTCATGATCGTATGCAATTCCTTCTCCGCGGCTTCCCAGGAGGGCACGGGAGGCATGTAATCCGTGCCGGATATACCTACAGCGCCTGTACGCAGCTTTCCCCATGCAAGGGCCTCGTTTCTGGCTATATATTCATTCAGCTTGCAGATATACTCCAATGTCAGCGGTGCATCTACTGTATCCAGAAGATACTTCCATGCATCCCGCATATTCAGAATCGCCTGTATGTCATCCAGTTGTACGCTTGGCACATTGACGCCGTTTAATATGGTTTTGGTTTGCGGGAAGGTAACGGCACGGTTCTCCATACGCATACCGCAGTATACATTTTCATCCCACTTCTTTTTGGCGAGGAAAATACTCTGCTCTGGCGTAAGCTGATATTTATCTGGATAGATATTCATGTGATTTGTCCCTCTCCATGGTTTCGTCAATTGCCCGACCGATAAACCCATTGACACTCTCCCCACGCTGCTGCGCGTGGGCTTTTATTTTGTCTTTGTGCCCCTTGGGGACCACTAACTGTATTCTATCATACTTGATTTTTAGGTTTTCATCATTCCATTTCTTATTAGCTCTTTTTCTTGATTCAGATAATGCCACTCTACTCACCCCTCTCTATATAGTTAGTATATCATGTTATTTACAATTACACAAGTGTATATATTGTACAAATACACTTACACAATTTTGGATGCTTTGCATATTGACAATGTACTTACATAAGTGTATACTGTAGATACAGGTTGAGGGAAGGCAGCTCCAAAGAATGCCACGTAAGAGCGGGAAGGGATAAGAAAAGCAAAACGCGAGATAAACTTAACGCCACCCGCCACTCAATCAATCGAAAGGAGACAGAACCATGACAGAGCGAATGATCGAAAACCGTATCAGAAGGCTGCAGGAAATTGAAGCGCAGCAGAAGGACCTGGAAGCACAGGCCGAATCCATTCGGACGGAAATCAAGGCGGACATGGAGAGCAAGGGCGTGGACGAGCTGAAAATCAAAGATTTCATCGTCCGTTGGAAGGAGATTGTTTCCTCCCGGCTGGACGGCAGGAAGCTGAAGGCTGCCCTCCCGGATGTGTACAGCCAGTATGTGAAGCAAACGGAGACCCGCCGCTTTACGATCACAGTATAAAGAAAGCCCCCATACAGCGCCATCCGACCAAAGGAACGCTATATGAAGGCCACACCCAGAGAGGGTATACATAGAGCATAGCATGCCCTCTCTGGATTGTCAAGTATCATAAAAACAATTTTGGAGGAAAAAGAAAATGACACGGGAAGAACAAATCAATATGGCAAATGAACTGTATGAAGTAGATATCGCTATGGAAACAGCATCCGAATTGCTTTGGATTGTAATGGACGAGCATTTTGATAATCTCACATGCCCGGATCACTTCAAATTGGACTATACAAGAATACAGACCAAGCTGCGGGCCGCGCATGAATTTCTTTATCAGGCATGTCTTAGAATGGATTTTATCACAGGCGAAAAGACAGATATAACCGAAGCATACAAACGGAACTTTGCAGAGCTGACTTCCTACCCCATGTATGAATGAACTGGGGTTTCACATAGCCGCATAAGACGGACAATTTTGACCCTTTATTTTACCCTTTACAGCTTCATAAAGGGTCAAAAATATAGAACAATTTGCATTAATAAAATCCCGAAACCCCTATATTTTAAGGGCCTTTCAAAAATTATACGGAAGCATAAAAACCGCCTT
This sequence comes from uncultured Clostridia bacterium, assembly GCA_947627475.1. Classification (GTDB taxonomy): domain Bacteria; phylum Bacillota; class Clostridia; order Oscillospirales; family CAG-272; genus Avispirillum. The sequence goes on along the minus strand of CANQWE010000059.1, from coordinate 9,038 downwards.
ATACAGTTCGAATCTCTCCTTCTCCGCCAAAAAGAAACGACAATCTTCTATAGAAGATTGTCGTTTCTTTTTGTTTTTTCTCTCTTAACTGTTTGCTTTGCTCCTTTTTTTAGAAATTATCGTTTTCAGATAAAAGATAAGAGATTAGATAACTTTGCTTCGCAAAGCATTGATTACAATGACGATTTGCGATATAATTTGGCTTGAGGTGATCCGTTCTTCACGTGAAAAGTCCCTTGATTTTGCAACGAAAATAGTTTCCTTTTATAAGGATTATTCAAAAACTAAAAAAGATACAACAATCGCAAAGCAGTTACTGCATTTTGCCACAAGTATTGGTGGGGATATAAATGAAGCTATATATGGTAACAGCAAAACGGATTTTATATCTACACTACACATTTCGCTTAAAGAAACAGGTGAAAGCATTTATTGGCTAACACTTTTGAACAAAACTAAGCTTACTGATTATGATTTTGACAGTTTGCTTCCTCTTGCCGAGGAAATAAACGAATGCTTATCGCCTCGCTGAACACTGCCAAGGAGAACAAATGAACTCTAATATAAAATGGCTGTTTTTCGATATAGGTTCTACTGTTGTAGATGAGTCGCTATGTTATGAAGATCGATATAAAAAATTACTTTTGGAACATCTATTTCATGTAAGGAATTTCGAGAAAAGGTGATTTTTTATTCCCGCATGAATTGTAAAGGGGATCACCAGGCAGATAAAGAATATGGTTTTTCATTACCCCAATGGAATAAAGAACTGGAACGGTTATATCCCAATGTTTGTTTTGTGTTAGATACGCTGAAAATGAAAGGTTACAAATTGGGGGAAATAGCAAATCAATCCCTCGGCACAAAGGAGAGATTAAAGCGATACGGCATTTTGAATTTATTTGATGGAATCATTGCTTCTGCAGAAGAAGGCGTTTCAAAACTCGATTATCGTATTTTCAAATTCGCATTAGAACAAGCAAACAGTTTGCCCTGCGAGGCGGTAATGATCGGTGATCGTTTGGACAACGATATTGTTCCCGCAAATGCACTTGGTATGAAAACCGTATGGATAAAACAAAGCTTGGGTCAATACTACAACGTCCGTTCCATACAAGAGAGACCTGACGAAACCATCCATACACTAGAACAGCTTCTTGATGTTTTTTGATTGAGTCTTTTATGGTATACGAGAGTTCAAAGGCATACGCAAAACTGCTGAAAATATCTTTTTGTATCGTCCTAAAAATGTAAGCCGCCCGTCAGGGTGGTTTTTTACTGGCAGCGGGAGAGAGAATTTTCGGGAAGATCGAAGAGAGGGCAGGAAGGCGCAGGAAGAGAAACTGTTCTTTCAGCCATCGCCGGGGCGCGTGCCGGTTTCAGAATCTCTCCATCTCCGCCATCTGAAAATCCCTATGGTTTGGCCATTCATGCTGTTTTTGTTATTTTTTTGCTTTTATGTGGCTTTGGGGGTATTGACAGACGCATTACATTTGAACAATAAAACGGCAAAATCCAAACCTGGGCGTCTAAAATTATACGTACATTCAAGAGTGTTCAAGGCCTTGTGGTTATTTTTGAGCGAAAGATGTATGAATTCTGAAAAAACAGCACATGATACTAAAAAAAGGAGGCTGTAGTATGATAGAACCAGATACCATAAAACTTTTGCGAGAATGCGATGCCGGTATAAAGATGGGCGTTAAGTCTATAGACGACGTTTTGGATCGTGTAAAAAATTCAGATTTACAGCAACTTCTAAACGCTTGTAAGGATGAACACGATAAGCTTGACAAGGAACTTCAACAATTGCTTGATCAATATGGAGATGAGGGCAAGGATCCCAAGTTTATGGCAGAACAGATGGCAAAAATAAAAACCGAAATGAAACTACAAATGCACGAAACCGATCACGCCATTGCCGATGTAATAACGGATGGCTGCAATATGGGCGTTAAATCGCTGAATAAATATCTGAATCAATATGCTGCAGCCGATGAGAAATCCAAGGACATTGCCAAAAGGCTGATAAATCTGGAAGGCCAATTGGCCTTAGATATAAGAAAGTTTTTATAAAACGATAAAGTCCGACCTTCAGGGGATGTTTCTTCAGTGCAATCATTTGAATCTCATTGCCAAATTATTGAAAAGATTTTTTCATGTGGCCGTAACAATGAAAAGCCACCCTTTTGGGTGGCTTTTCTGGAGGCAAGAGCACGCAGGCGAAAAACGAAATTAGCGAGGCAGAGGGGATAAAGAAAGAAGCTGAAGAGCACCATTGCAATCCGAGCGCCTGTGGTTTGGACTGGTTTCATAATCCAGTACTTATAAGGGTTTCCAGGCCACTTTTTTTATAAAAATGCAAATCCACGCGGACTTGCATTTTCTATAACATTTCCCGGGAAATATACTTATATCATCTTTGGCGTAATACGTAGGGATAAGCTTTGGACATTGCATAAACCGTCTTTGCCTTTGAAAAAAAGCGTTCAGTTAGGCTTAGTCCGCTTGTCTGCGGAGAGATCATTGAATATAGAAAATAAAAGGTGCAGGGAAGGATTCCCTGCACCTTTCAGAAAATCGATACTTTTCAGATTATGCTATTTGATGAATGACCAAAAAACCAATAATGCCGTCCGCCTCATTATAAAACCTGACAGGATTTCCTGACAAAATCTGAATGTTCAGGGTACTTCCTGCGGCGGCTGGAATAATTGCCGACGTACCGGTCAGAGCATTGTTTTCCAGACTCAGTCTTGTTCCTGCTACTTCTTCTCCATTCAAATAGATGGAAACGATATCGGTGTACGCATTTGAAATCGGAACAACGCCGTAATCAACTTTATAAACGCCGGTGCTGGGCAATGTGACAAGTCCGGAAGTCCCGACTACCGTGATCCCATTAGAAGTTATCGTGCCTGTAAACGGAAACGAAGCATTTTCGTCTAAGGTAATATCGCCGACAGTGTAGAACGAGGCGTAGTTTTCAGACGCGCCTGCAGGTCCGGCAGGACCTTGGGGACCGGTTGCTCCCGTTGCACCTGTATTCCCGCGTGGAATAACAAAATTCAAAACGGCGTTTGTGTTTGTCCCGGAGTTGCTGACGCTTGCTTGTGTGCCGGGCTCGCCGGTTGTCACACTTCCAATAGAGATGGTGGGTGCATCCGGCTGGCAGTCAGGCGGAGGACAGCAGCCAATCGGCCGGTTATCCTCGCTGTCGCATCCGTACGATTTGCAATTACATTTTTTCTTCTGAAAGAAATTGTCCATTTTTCATCCCTCCTTTCTCTAATGTATAATATGCAGACATAAATGCAGCGGTGCCGTCTTCCCTTTGCGTTATGGGAACGGACAGACCGAATTTTTATTGCGCACAAATTTGGTATTACGCATAACCTGTTCAGGCATGAATCTGCGATGAAACCCTGCATTCATAGGGAGGGGGAGAACTTATAGACCACGAACTGGAATGAACCCTGACTTAAAAAACAGAAAAAGAAATTTCTGCAGGCGTTTACAGTGGATAGATGAAAAAACAGTTTACGTTACTTAGCAAAGCCTCCCCTAAGGGGAGGCTTTGCTATCGTTGCTGTCAGTCAGGAAATCATATCTGCAAATTCCGGCTTCAGTATATCTGCTATTACATCTTTGCCGATTACAAACGCAGGTGTTCCCATAGACCCGGGTGCGACCTCGTATTTATCAAAAATAATAACCAGCTGTCCGGTTCGGTTCAAATAAAAATTTTGTTCTTTACCTACAGAGGTGAATGCTTCACCGATTTCACTGTTTTGCGATAAAAAGTATTTTACGGTTTCGTCGGCGTCCATTCTTTTCTGCATTTGCCTTTGAATTTCCTGGGTCAGTAGGTCGGAGAACGTATCATCGATAAACAAATCGCCCAGCTCTATAATCTGTCCGCTTTGTTTGTCGATATGATAAAATACATAATAGCTGTTGCTGCTCGCTTCTGTTTCGTTTACGGTCAATTGTAGGGTGAACCAGCGTTCTGTATTGGTAACGATCTGATAATCCACATGAATAGAGCCGTATCCACTGCTGGCGGTAATCTCCAAGTCCTTGTAAAATTGGCTTACCAATGCTGCCGTCAGCTGGCTGACCTCTTCATTGATTTGCCCGGCGGCGGCATCATCCCCCTCAATTTTTGGCACGTCAATATCCATTTCGTGCCGATTGTCTGCGTAAAAATAATTGCGGATCGTCACTACCCGGACAATATCGCCGATTACGGGAATTTGCTGCAGAACCCGCGCGTAGGAGGTGCTGATATTGGGAAGCAGAAACAGTGTGATAAAAACAAAGCAGGCTGCCGCCGTTGCGACCCGGGGCAATAATCGCATGTGTTTTGCGGCGGGCCGCTTTTCGGGCAATCCGGACAGCGTCTGCTCTATGCGGTTTTTTACAAAGTCTGGGACTTCAATGGACTCCTTTGCCGCCATGCTCTTTATAGATTCATCAAAATCATGCATTTGTAAAATCCTCCTGCAAAATTTCCCGAAGCATTTTTCTTGCCCGGGAAAGCTGTTTCTTTACGGCAGCGGTATTGGTACCGGTAATTTTTGCGATTTCTGACACGGAAAGGTTTTCAAAATAAAACAGTACCACCACAGTACGGTAAGGCGTCTGCAGCTGCGCCACCGCATCATGCAGGGCGAGCTTTTCGGTCATTTTATTTTCAATGTTTTCCCTGCCGACGTCCGCTTCCTCCACAAAATCTTCTACGGATAGGATTTTTGCGTTTTTACGAATCATCTCCACTGCCGTGTTGTGCACGATCCGAAGTATCCACGGACGAAAAGAGGAGTCCCTTTTCAGGGTGTCCAGATTTTTAAAGGCCCGACATATGGATTCGCTGAGCACATCCGCCGCGTCAGCCGTATTCCTAACAATGGAAAGGGCCAATGCGTACATAGCCCCTTCGCATTGCCGTATGTGCTCACAAAACACATCCTTGTCTGTCAAAATCAACCCTCCCCGATACGTACCGCAGTTTGCCTCACAATCCATTGCCCCCACACAAAATAATATTTTCCATACAGATGCGCGCTGTCTGCACATATATCAGATGGCAGATTTCCCATTCCATCGTTGAATAGGGTGTTCACATCCAGATAAAAAATTTTTTTGCCGTCTGCAAGCTTTGACAGGGCTGCGTTCAGGGCGCAAATGGATGTATTGTTGATCACCTGGTCTGTGTCAGAACGGCTTTTGGTTACGCACAGATTTGCCTGAATAAAAATACATGCGTCCGGCTGTCTGGCCTGAATAAAGGCAATGAGTTCACTATATTTGTCTACGGTTTTGTGAAGTTCATAGCCTACCTCATTGATTCCAAGCATTATGTATATTTTACCATACTTTTTGCTTTGCAGCAAATCTGTCAGCGTAACCTTTCCCACAGAGGGTACGGAAACCGGTTTACTATGGATGTTGTAAACGCTCATACCCACGTTTGCAAAAAAGTCGGCGCCGGTAATTCGTGCATATTCGCAAAGGCCTACGGTTCTGGAATCTCCAATAAACAGGGCGTCTTCCATGGAAACCGATGTGGGATTTTGGTTGTCGGCATAAGCATCCGTCTCGCTTACTGGCGGCTTTGTTTCCTCCTGGGGGGATGTTTCCTGCTGCGAATTTGGTACACAGCCGCTTGTTTCCCTGGGCGGATCGGACGTGGAAATAAAAGACGTATCCTCCGTCTGGACGTCTGACGCATCAGTGCCTGCATGCGCCTGGGCGGTTTTCCAAAAAACAATGGATAAAACGACAACAACTGCAAGGGATACGATGGAAATCAAACTTTTCTTTTTCATTTTAACCTCTCAAAACCCATAATAAAAATTGGTCGTCAAAATGCGGCGTTGGCGGGCCCAAGCCTGTGCCACCATTTTGCTGTTTTGTAATATAGATGCGCATAGAAGACAAAAGGTGACAAAAAAGAAGGGAATATTTTAAATTAGTATTAAAAATTTTGTATAGGTCCGTTTTGCTTTGCACTAACCTAAAAAAAGGAATTTGGAAATCGCGTAAAGGTGCGAACACCGGTTCTTCGTCAGGCGGGGTGTCCCCTTTCAATACCCTTTAAAAGGCCCCTATGCAGCGCTCGTTTTACGAGCGCTGCATAGGGGCCTTTTATTATGTCCCATGGATCACTGCGTTTTTTCCTGTCCATCGGCGCAGGGAATATATCCCGCCTGCCGGATACATGCCTGGCCTTCGGGCGAAAGCATCCATTGCAGAAACGCGCCGCCGGTCTTATCCATATCCGCTTCCCGGATCACCCCGTAATACTGGGTACTGTAGGGATACGCCTGGCTGCGGATGTTTTCGACAGTAGGCTCCACGCCGTCTACCGCAAGAATTTTGATATCCTCATTTTTATACAGGGTATCAATATAGTATTTATATGTATACCCAATACTGGCAGTGCTGTTTTGATATTCTGCCACCAGTTCGATCATTCCTGACATGCCTTCCACAGCCACGATTTTCTCCGGCGGAAGCATGGGCGTATCCCGCATCACCAATTCCAGCATGGCTGTCTGGCTGCCGGAATTTTCTTCCCGCTGATAGGCCGCGATTTTCTGCTTCCTGCCGCCAACTTCTTCCCAGCTTGTGATCTCGCCGGAATAAATCCCCCGGATCTGCTCCTGGGTGAGGCTGCTTACCGGATTGTCCCTGTGGGTGATAAATACAAACGCGTCCCAGCAAACAGGCACCTGTACCAGCTCTGTGTTTGTCTCCCGCGCCATTTTACGTTCATCCTCGGAGGGTGCGGTAGCGATGATCAAATCTACCGGATGCTTGGTGTTCATAGGCGCGCCCATAGGGTTGTAATCTCCATGGCCGCCATACTTGTAAATCAGACGCTCATAGGCAGCATGGGTAGTGGAAAGGATACAAAGTCTGCCGCGTCCTGGTCGGAAAGCCCCAAATGCTGTCTGGCGAACTCTATTGCCATAGGCACCGCTACGGTAGATCCATCCAGGCGGGGATAATTACCGAAGGAAATTTCGTGATACTGCTCTCCATAGGGATCTGTCAGCAGCATTTTTCTGCCGATGGGGAACGCGCTGTCCGTAACGATTTGCTGCCAGTCCTCTCCTCGGGTGATATCCTGATTGATACTCCCCCAGGATCCAAGCCGGTCCGGTTCACCCCGGGACATGGCTCCTGGGCACCCGGTACACATACACATGAAAGTCAGAATCAGTCCTGCACAAAAAAATTTTTTTACGCTGCGCATTTTGTACCTCCAAAAGCTTTTCAGCTTTATGTCCCTGGATAGATTGTCTGCCCGTCCCCTTTTCAGAGGGACTGCAGTCCCTTTTCCAAAACATCTGCGACGGTATCTGCCGCTGCAGCAAATTCTTCCAGATTTGCAGCAATCTTCTCCTGCTGATCCCGTTTTTGCAGATTTTCAAGCGTTACATTGAAACTACCGCCCAGCGCCTCCAGACTATCTCCTTCCCCGTGCCACAAGACTTCCATCCTACGATACAAATCGCTTACCTGCCCGAGAAAACCCATATCGGGACACAGCTCCATCGCCCGCTGTAAAAAACAGGGAGCGCAGCAGGCATTGGTAGCGGCATTGCATACATAGGGCCCATGCATGAACCAGCTGTCAAATGCAGAAGACTCCATCAAAGCAAATTTGCCCCCAGCAATATCTGCTGCCCAGGTCCGGAACGCCGACGCGCCAAAGCAGTATGTGTCCGTTTACTCCCGCAGCAGGGCAGGAAGCGCATAAATCGTATCCCGGTACACCTTTTCTATAGAAATATCTGCTGTCTTTTCTCCTACAAAAAGCCAGCCGTGCAGCGGTTCCCGCATAATGGGGTGAGACGGTGTGCGGGGCGCAAATACATTTGCGGCAGAGATACGCCCCGGAGCAGTCATATTGTTCGACATATACAATAGTTCCTCTCCCTGCTTGTCATATCCCACAAAAACGGCCCACTGGATGAATCTCCCCAAATACATGTTGCTGATCACCGGCACTCCCCTGTCGATATGGGACATCAGCTTTTGCAGGGATCCCTTCGGATCGGCCTGCAGCTGCTGCTGGGAAATAAATGTCGCTGCATATCCGCATTTTTCAAAAATTCCTTCTATATAGGCGCCTCCCTGGGGGGGGAATGCATACGATAGTCTGTGACGCCGTCGCCAAGAAACCTGCCGCCGGCGTAAGCCTGGGCAAATACATCTCCCGTCGGTCCGACGAAGCATTCATAATCAAACTGGGATTCTCCCAGGGCTTCCATTACATATCGGCCGCAGCCGCCAAACCAGTAATTCTCGCCCAGCTCGCATGTGACGAACCGGCGCGTGTGGGGGATTCTATTGCTGTTTTGCGCCATCATCGTTTTCCTTTTCGGAGTATAGCGTTCTATTCTAAAAGCATTATGCCATGGCGCCCGGTGGTAAGTCAATACTTTACACAGATTTCGCGCTTGCCATGGGGACAAAAATATGGTATGATCAAACAAGCGTATAACGAAAAAGGAGAGGGAGACTATGCTGTTTATAGAATATCCCAAGTGCACCACCTGCCAAAGGGCAAAAAAGTGGCTGGATGAAAACGGGATCCAGTATACAGACCGCCATATCAAGGAAGCGCGTCCCACCTATGCGGAGCTGCAGGAATGGTACAGAAAAAGCGGACTGCCCCTGAAAAAATTCTTTAACACCAGCGGGCTTTTGTACAAATCTATGGAGCTGAAGGAGAAGCTGCCGCACATGTCCGAGGAGGAACAGCTGCATTTGCTGGCCACAGACGGCATGCTGGTAAAACGGCCCATTCTTGTGGATGGAAACACGGTTCTTGTGGGATTTAGAGCCGAAGAGTGGGAAATTTTGAAAAAGTAAAAGCTATAGAAATGAATGCCCCCAGTGCAGAGCACTGGGGCGTTTTATTAATAGCAAAAATTGCTGCATTTCGTCAAAAGCCTTTCTGAAAATATATTTACATCGACAGATTTATAGTATTTTCCCTATATTTTACCGGTATAATGTAA
>CANQWE010000058.1 GCA_947627475.1 uncultured Clostridia bacterium | reverse complement strand
TTGATATGCCCTATGTTTCCATGATGATTCTTGGAGCAGTTTTTGTACTCATCTATACGATTCTTGGCGGTTTTTTTCGGAGAGCGCTTCAGATTTTATGCAGGCTATTGTAATGATCGTAGCACTTATTGTAATTGTAATCGTGGGTACAATTTCGGCAGGTGGTCTGGATGCAGTGATCGATAATACAAAGGAAATCCCGGGGTTTTTGAATATGTTTGGAATCGCCACTCCTATGGTAGGAGAAGATGGCGCACAGCTGGTGACAGGGGGAGCGCCTGTGTTTGGCACTGCTGGAAAGTACAGCTTTATTTCCATTATATCCACCTTTGCATGGGGACTGGGCTACTTCGGTATGCCCCAGGTGTTGCTGCGCTTTATGGCGATCCGTAAGGAAAAAGAGCTGACCAATTCCCGCAGAATCGCAACAGTATGGGTACTTATTTCTCTCACTGTAGCCGTATTTATCGGTATTATGGGGCGGTCCCTGTATCCTACTGATCTTGTGAATGCTTCTCAGGCAGAAAATGTGTTTATTCTTCTTTCCACCAATCTTTTGCCGCCGCTTCTGGCCGGCTTTATAATGGCGGGCATTTTGGCAGCTACTATTAGCTCTTCTGACTCCTATCTGCTGATCGCCGCCTCTGCACTGGCAAAAAATATTTATCAGGGAATTGTAAAGAAGGACGCAAACGATAAAAAAGTGATGATCATCACCCGTGTCACTTTGATTGCCATTACTTTGGTTGCGATTTTAATTGCCTTGGATGACGACAGCGTGATTTTCCAACTGGTTTCCTTCGCATGGGCAGGATTTGGCGCGACCTTCGGACCGCTGATGCTGTTTTCGCTGTTCTGGAAGCGGATCAATCGTCCCGGCGCCATAGCTGGTATGCTTGGCGGGGGATGCATGGTGTTTGTATGGAAACTTCTTGTCCGCCCCCTGGGAGGCGCCTGGAATGTATACGAGCTGTTGCCGGCCTTTTTGTTCTCTTGCCTTCTGATCGTGATTGTTTCTCTCATTACTGCGCCTCCTTCTGCGGAAATGCAGGAAGAGTTTGATGCAGTGAAAGCCGGACCGACTGCTGCTGAATGATTTGTCTTCGCGAGAAAAAGCAGTAGAGAAAGACAAGGCATGCAAGAATAAACGCGGACACAGCAGAGGGAAGAACATTTTATCATTCGTCTGTTGGAACAGAGTCAATTGTTTTGGGCTTTGTTCTAACAGATTTTGAAGGGAATCCCGTCTGCAGATTTCTCCCTTCGTCTGCGATCGCTGACGCGTTCCTCGCGTTTCGCGGGCAAAACGCTTTTTATTGAATGCTTCCCCTTTTAGGCGCAGCAGGTATACCTGCTGCGCTTTTCCGATTCTTTTCTCCCTATTTTTATTTTGATTGCGCTTTTTAAAAACCTGTGGTACAATAAATTATATTTCTATTTTATCTTTTGGAAAGGTCTCTGTTATGGATGAACCAAAGCGTTATCAGTCTCAGCCGATTCCCAGCAGAGACGAACTGGACAGGATGCGCAATGCGCCGGAAGAAAGAGCCGGGAAAGGGGAAGAAAAAGCGCCCTGGGAGATAAAGTTTGCAGAAATTTTACTGGAGAGCGGGCGTATACCTGGAGCCGCAGAATCTCTTTCGCCTGAGAATATACAGGAGGCACCGGATCGAAAAAGAGACCGGTTTTACGAAATGCGGCAAATAGCCCGTCGGGATCCCTCCTGCCTTGGGAATCCATCCAAGATTTTTTATGAGCAGGCCCGGATGATGGAGAATTTTACAGACGACTATCCGGGTCAGGCACCATTCTCTTTTTATTTTCCTTACTATCAGCTCATGGGATATGTACAGCTGCGCACGTATTTTACCTGGCGCACCCGGGTGCGGGCAGGGGATATACAGAGCACCTGTGTCTCCTATGCTTTTGTGTATATATACGAGCTTTTGGCGTGTATTGGGGCAAAGGATCCCTCGGAGAGTATACAAAGGCTTCTCCATTTTTGGCGCACGTATCGAAATTTGGATAAAACCATCGACAAATACGTGCTTCAGTGGATCAAGGATTTTTACGTGTATTATCCGATGGAGACCTCCTTTGCAGAATTTGCGGCCCAGGAGAAGCTGCTGAAATATTATCCCAAGGTGTCGGCGTATATGTCTGGGAAGGAAGAAAGCTTTTCTGTGTTTGCAGAGCTTTCCAAATATGATATTCGCAAATCTATTTTCTATACGGATGAAACAAAGCTGCTGATGGGGGACTGCTTTTATTTCTTGCTTTCGTATTTTCGAAGGCTGTGCAGAGATAAAAACAAAATTTTTGAAGACTTTGTTTTTTATCCCATTCAAAAGGAATCCGATTGGAAGCCTTTTTCCGGCGCGCTGTTTTATCCTTATTTGGCACAGGAGGACCGCACGGTTCAGTTGTCCCCGCGAGAGGGATATACATGTACCCAGGGGCGCTGGACGTACCATTCGGTACTTTTAAAGGATGAGGGAAAATGCCTGATCGGATATATTATGAAAGAAATGGAATCTGCTCTGCGGACTGCACTGCATTTTCGATACAAGCTTCGCAATTCCCCGGATATGTGCAGCCCTAAAATATTGAAACGGCTGCAGAGCGTGGGAATTTCTTTGCCAGAGCAGATCACAGAAGGCGTACGGGCCTTTTTGGCGCTTCGAAACCGAACGGAGGTGCGCGTAGATACGAGGACTGTCAGCCGGATCCGACGGGAGGCGCTGGAAACCCAGGATAAGCTGATCGTTTTGGAGGAAGAGGAAGAAACGGCTGTGGTGGAAGAGACCGTGGTTCCCGCCCCTGCGCCGTTAGCAGAGGAAAATCCTTGGAGGCAGCTTGTTTCCAGTTTGACAGAGCCGGAGACGGCTGCACTGCAGGCAGCATTGAAAGGGAAAAGCGTGAAGAAAGTGGCCATAGACAGCGGGATCATGCTGGAGGTGCTGCTGGATGGTGTCAACAGCAAGGCGATGGATATCATTGGGGACACAATTTTGGAAACAGATGACACAGCGATCGTATATGAGGAATACAAAGAAAAATTGATGGAAGTGGTGGATTATTGATGGAAACACGGGTACCCAAGCGGATTGCAAGTACAATTATTAACGCACTGAAAGGGGGCGTTGTGCCCAGAGTGGGGCTGGAATATATCACGGTAGGCCGTGCCAGGGAAATCGACGCCATTCTGCACGATATCGATATTATCGCGGACGGAGGCGCAACCTTTCGCTTTATCGTAGGGAAATACGGAAGCGGGAAGAGCTTTCTTCTGCAGACCATTCGCAATTATGCCACAGCACGGGGCTTTGTGGTGATGGATGCGGACCTTTCCCCAGAGCGCCGGTTTGCCGGGACAAAAGGGCAGGGGCTGGCTACCTATAAAGAGCTGATCCGCAACATGTCGGTGAAGTCCAAGCCGGACGGAGGCGCGCTGCCGTTAATTCTGGAAAAATGGATTTCCGGGATCCAGTCTCAGGTGGCTATGGAATGTGATACCAATGACCCCGCCTTTGATAGCTTGGTGGAAAAGCGGATCTACGGGGTGACGGGTGAACTGGAAGGAATGGTCAGCGGCTTTGCGTTCGCCAAGGCTGTGGCCTCTTACTGGCGGGCGTACAAAGAAGACGATGCGTCTGTAAAATCCAATGTACTCAAGTGGTTTCGGGGAGAGTATACCTCCAAAAAGGAAGCCAGAGAAGAACTGTCCATCAACTATATTGTTACCGATGAAACTTGGTATGACTTTTTAAAGGTCTTTGCTGCTTTTATGGTACGGGCTGGATATGCGGGCATTCTTGTTATGGTGGATGAGCTGGTCAATATTTTTAAGATTCCCAACTCCATTACCCGGCAAAACAACTATGAAAAAATGTTGACCATGTATAATGACACGTTGCAGGGAAAAGCCCAGCATATCGGCTTTTTGATGGGGTGCACACCCCAGTGTGTGGAGGATCGGTACAAGGGTATTTTCAGCTATGAGGCGCTGCGTTCTCGTCTCTCCGAAGGCCATTTTGCATCGGAGGACGTGCGGGATTTGTCTGCACCCATTATCCGTCTGTCCATGCTTACCCAGGAAGAGATGTATGTACTGGTGGAAAAGCTGCGGGATATCCATGCAGGACTGTACGATTACACGCCGGCACTCACTCATGAGGATCTCCTTTACTTTTTAAACGTGGAATATAACCGTGTGGGTGCCGATACCCACATTACTCCCAGAGAAATTATCCGGGACTTTGTAGAACTGGTCAATATTCTGCACCAGAACCCGGATAAGACCGTAGCCGGGATTTTGGGCAGCAACAGCTTTGTGCTGGCCAAGGGCGGCCTGTCAGAGGAAGAGCTGCACAGCGATTTTGTGGGGTTTGAAATATAATGAATGCATTTGCACGGCTTGCGCCGTTTATACAGGATTTCATTTATAATAATCACTGGACAGAACTGCGGGGCATCCAGGTGGCTGCCTGCGACGTAATTTTTGATACGGACGCCAATTTGCTGCTCTCTTCCGGTACCGCGTCTGGAAAAACAGAAGCAGCATTCCTGCCGGTGCTTACAGAGCTGTACAATCATCCGTCCGCTTCGGTAGGAGTGCTTTATATCAGTCCCCTGAAAGCTTTGATCAACGATCAATTTAAACGGTTGGAACAGCTGATTTTGGAGTCGGATATTCCTGTGTGTAAATGGCACGGGGATGCCTCTCAGACAAAGAAAAACGCGCTTATAAAACATCCGGCAGGTATTTTACAGATTACGCCGGAATCCCTGGAAAGTCTGCTGATCAACAAGCGGGGCTCCTGTCTGAAACTGTTTTCTGACCTGCGCTATGTCATCATCGATGAGGTGCATCATTTTATGCGGGACGTCCGGGGCGTGCAGGTGTTGTGCCTGCTGGAACGTCTGCAGCGGATTACCGGAAACATTCCCAGAAGGATTGGTCTCAGCGCCACTTTGGGGGATTTGACCCTTGCGAAAAACTGGCTGAACACAGGCAGCAATCGAGACTGTATCGCACCGGTGAGCGACGAGGAAAAACGGAGCATCCGTCTGTTTGTCAACCGATTTGTCCGACAGGGAGAGATGACCGGCGAAGTAGGAGATGCGGGCGACCGGGAGCATTTTGAATATCTGTTTCGGATGACTCTGGACCGAAAAACAATCATCTTTACCAACTCCAGAGAAGAAACGGAATTTGTGATGGCCAATTTGCGTCAGATCGCCGCAAAAAATAAGGCGCCGGACGTGTACCGGGTCCATCACGGGAATGTGTCCGCCATGCTGCGTGAGCAAACCGAGGACGAAATGAAGTCCTCAGAGGACAAAATCGTCACAGGAGCCACGGTGACTCTGGAGCTTGGTATGGATATCGGGTCTCTGGATCAGGTAGTACAGGTTGGCGCGCCCATCAATGTTTCCAGCTTTGCCCAGCGTCTCGGACGATGCGGCAGGCGCGGACAGATTCCGCAGCTGCTTTTTACCTTTACAGAAGACGTGCAAACTACGGCTGCAGATTTTCTGGGCCCCATCAACTGGGCTTTTATCCGTCTGATCGCTATTATTGAGCTGTATACGAAGGAGCGGTGGATCGAACCGATCGAACCCCATCTGCACCCCTATTCTCTGTTGTATCATCAGACTATGAGCTGCCTGAAAAGCAGCGGTGAAATGTCCCCGGCGGCGCTGGCTCAGGCGATGCTTTCTATGGACAGCTTCTCTCATATATCCGTGGAGGATTACAAAACGTTGCTGCGCCATCTTATTGAGACCGAGCAGCTGCAGGAGACGGAAGAGGGCGGACTGATCATCGGACGTGCCGGTGAAAAGGTAGTCAATTATCATCAGTTTTATACAGTTTTTATTGTTCCTGAATATTATCTGGTAAAGGATGAGAACCGTGCTATCGGCACGGTAGATAAAATTTATCCCGTTGGAACCCGATTTTCCCTTGCAGGTATTACATGGGAGACGGTGGACGTCAATGTAAAAGCCAAAGTACTGTTTGTACAGCGGGTGCCGGGCGTATCCCTTGTAGACTGGGATGTGGATTTCAAGTCGGAGCTGCACACCCATTTGGTGCAGAAAATGCGGTATGTTCTGCGGGAAAATGAAAGCTATCCCTATCTCAGCGACAGCTGCGTGGAGCGGCTGGGCGAGATCCGGTACCTTGCCAGAGGAAGCGGCCTGCTTGAAAAAATTGTTACGCCCCTATCAGAGAGAAAATTTGCCATTTTTCCCTGGGTGGGCACCCGGCAGCTGTTTGCCCTGCATTATGCGTTGCTGGCCCGTGGCATTAAAAGTAAAATGCCTTGGGAAACCTGCATATATTTAGAAGTATATTATGAGGGAGGTGCAGAAGAATTAGAGACACTGATAGACGACATCCTTCATTGGGACGTAGATCCGGCCACTTTCCCGCTGCCGGCGAAGGTGCAGATAGAAAATAAATATAATGAATTTATTCCCCAGCCGCTGCTGCGCAAACAGTTTGTGGAAGATTTTTTGGATTTTGCGGGGCTGAAAGCGGCACTGGCAAATAGGCAATCGTTTCAAAGAGACTGAAAAAAGGCGCCGGGATAATAAACGTGTGGCTGCCTGACAGAAAAATCGTATTGAAGCAAAGAGGTGAAGAATATGCAGAAAGTATTTACTTTTGCACAGATCAGCAAAGCAGCGTCCTGTATGGATGAAAAGGTTTTTAACTATATAAACGAATGCCAAAGTGAAAGCTTTGAAAGCCACGATGCGTTTGATTTGCTGGCTTTTGATTTTTATGATATACGCAGCGAAAGAACCGATAGCGCCAAAATACTTATTTATTTGGACAAAGAGGATCTGTTTTTCTTTTGCAAAGACGAGAACGCGCAGCTGTGTGTCAATACGATTGTACATGGGTTGACTGCAGAGGGAAAGATGTCAAATCAATCACTGCTATATGCATTTTTTGTGAAGCTGCTCAAGGGGGATATGGAATGCCTGAACCGGTTTGAGACGCAAATTAATGATGAAGAGACTAAAATTCTTTCCGGCAGACAGCGGAATGCGCATATACGTATCTGTGGCTGGAGAAAAGAGCTGCTCCGACTGAAGCGATACTATGAACAGCTGGATTCCATTTTTGATGAAATGAATGCCAATGACAACAATTTGCTTTCCGGGGATACGCTGCGGCGGATTACCATCCTTGGTGCGCGGACGGACCGCTATCTAAATGCGGTGCGAAATCTACAGGAGATTGTCAATCAGATGCGGGAAGAGTATCAGTCACAGCTTTCCATACAGCAGAATGATCTGATGCGTGTGTTTACGATTGTTACAGTCCTATTTCTTCCGCTCACGCTCATTGCTGGTTGGTATGGAATGAATTTCGTGGGTATGCCCGAACTCCACTGGAAATATGGATATCCGGTGGTGATCGGGGCCAGTATTTTCATCAGCGCTGTTTTAATCCTGCTTTTTAAACGCAAAAAATGGCTTTAATGCATGGTAAAGCAGTTTTGACTTATATGAAATAATAATGAGCGGTGCTGCAACGTTGCGCGGCGCACCCACAGGAGAGGGGTACAGTCATAAACTGTACCCCTCTCCTGTTTTACGTGTTCCTGCCGAAAAGAGGTTGGCTTTTTCTATCCCCGCCGGTCATATTGTCCCACTTGTCCGAGTATATATTACTAAGCTCCGCCCGGTATGGATGCGCGGGTGAGGTAAAAGAGAAAGGACTTATGATTTATGGAAAAAGGAAAGGATTTCAACGAAGAAGCAGCGCTGGCATACCTGCCAGGCCGGGTGGCGGAGGCTGCAAAAAGAACGGCTGCCCTGTATCACGGCGTAATCAGTGAAATTCGTCTGCGGGCAGGATGTCCTATGTTCCTTAGCGTGGGAAATAAAAATGTTTCCTGTGGAATTTCTCCAACTGCTGATGAACTTTCTATGATCGTTCGATCTTTATGCGGCAATTCTCTCTACTGCCACAGCGAAACGATAAAAGAGGGGTATATCTGTACAGAAGGCGGCATTCGCGTGGGTGTGTGCGGCCGAGCTGTAACAGAAGGCGGGAAAATTTTGTCGGTGACAGATATTTCTTCTGTGGCCATTCGCATTCCCCATCGAGTGCCGGGCGCTGCCGACGGAATATGCCGACTGATTCTGGAAGAAGGATTTCGGGGCGCTATTTTATATTCGCCTCCCGGCGTGGGAAAAACCACAGCGCTGCGGGAAATTGTCGCACGTCTGGGAGCAAAGCCTTATTATATCCGTATTGCGGTGATTGATACACGCTTTGAAATCTGCGGTTCTCTTGGCGGGGATGTGACATTTGACGCATTGTCCGGATATCCCAGAGCAAAGGGAATGGAAACTGCCGTGCGGACACTTTCTCCGCAGCTGATTCTGTGTGATGAAATCGGAAGTGAGGAGGATGCACAGGCGATTTACACAAGCTTTGGGGCAGGCGTACCTACTGTAGTGACTGCCCATGCCGGCAGTTTGGAGGAACTGTGCGTCCGTCCGTTTATGCGTGCTTTAATTGATTCCGGTGCTTTTACATATGCGGTGGGGCTTTCCCGCACGCAGTCCGGATTTACATTGGATATAAACCGAATCAGCGTGGGGGAGACTGCGGTATGTTAAAATTGGCAGGAGCGGCACTGGTCTTTATTGCTGCGACTTTATACGGCCGAGGGATGTGTGAAAAAATAAAGAGACGGCTATCGGTTGTAACTGCTTTGGACGACTTGATTTCTTATATGAGAGGAAGCATAGAGAACCTTCGGCTACCCCTGGGACGAATTTTTGATGACTATCATAACGCTTTTTTGGACCAGATCGGGTTTATAGACATACTGCGCCGAGATGGCCTTGCACCGGCTGTTTCCAGTATAGAAAAAGAACTTCCTCCTGATATATACGACCAATTGTGCTCTTTTGCAGGAACGATCGGCGGAGGATCGGCATCAGAAGAAGCAAAGCTGTGTGACTTTACGAAAGAACGACTGCAGAAAACAGGTGAGGATATGCGTATGCAGCTTCCCGCACGACTGAAAATGTATAGGCTTTTGCCGCTGCTTGCGGCAGCATCGATCCTTTTGCTGATCCTATAGCGAACGAGTTTCTTCTCTCTCTGTTTGGAGCCAGCGCCCCCGAGCGCCCCCGCTGAAAAAGTAATGAAAAAGCAGGTAGATTATGGATGTTTCACTGATACTTAAAACGGTAGGTGTGGGAATTTTGGTAGCTGTGGCCAACCAGATTCTGCAGCGTGCCGGAAGAGACGAGCAGGCGATGCTTGTAACGGTTGTGGGTATCGTCGTGGTGCTGCTGATGCTGGTTGGCGAAATCGGTACCTTATTTGAAACGGTTCAGGCCGTATTTGGACTGTAATGGCGGACATACTGCGACTGAGCGGAATTTGTGTGCTGGGACTGTGTGCAGCGCTGTTAATGCGGGAAAAAAATACTGCCTTTGCACTGCTATGTACAGCAGCGGCAGTAATTGCCATTGCTTTCTATATTTTAGAGGGCAGCGCACTGACCGCTGTACAAACCATTGCAGCCGCTGCTAAGGAGACGGCGTTCTCCGGCTATGTGGTAATTTTGCTGAAGGCTCTTGGAATTGCTTACATTTCTGCATTTACGGCAGAGCTATGTAAAAGCGCGGGAGAAGGGATGCTTGCCTCGGCAGCAGTGCTTGCGGGGAAAGGGGAACTGATTCTTCTGAGTCTTCCCCTGATTTCCAGACTGCTGGAGATTGCAGCAGAGCTTTTGTAAAATAGGACGGAAATAGGACGTATGAAAACAAAAAGACGCGTGTTTATACTGCTGCTTCTGCCGATGCTTCTTCTCATATGTACCGTATCCAGCGCGGCGGAGGACATGCCATATCAGTTTCACTTTGACGAAAAGCCGGAAGAAGCCGCCGACGGCGCATATGAAACATATATTGATGGCTTGCCGCCAGAAATTCGACAGCAGGTGGAAGATGCGGGAGAAGCCGGAGACGCAATAGAAAAATATAGTGTATCCTATTTTTTGTCTCTTGTGAAAAATGCAATCAGCGATGCGCTTTTACCCGGATTTAAAACGCTGTCTGTTCTTATGGGAATGGTGATATTGGCATCTGTATTCCGTATGCTGTCAAAGACCGTAAAAAACGGATCTTTGGAAACGGTGTTCTCTCTTTGCTGCCTTTTATGTATGGCGCTGACCTTGTATGAAGTGCAGAAATCCGTTTTTGCTTTGGTACAGTCCATGCTGGATTTACTCAGCAGCACGATGATGATGATGGTTCCCGTGATGGAAGCAGTTTATCTTTCAAGCGGCAACATAACCAGCGCGGCAGTTTCCGGAACGGGCATAAACTTAATGATCACGTTTATCCAAACTTTATACGCAGATGTGCTTTCCCCGTGCGTCAGTGTGTGCTTTCTTTTATCTATCACAGCAGCCGTTTCTGGAAACCGTGGCGTATCTTTTATGGCGGGGGCACTACGGGGCATCGTCACTGGCGCTCTGGTACTGATTATGACCATTATGACTTTCGTACTGTCTATGCAGAGCGGTATTGCCAGTGCAGCGGATACCTTTGCCGCAAAGACAATCAAATTTGCTCTTGGTAGTTACCTTCCTATAATCGGAGGAACGGTGGCAGATTCCTTTTCTATGGTATCCGGCAGTCTTGGGGTCATCAAGCAGGTAGCTGGCGTTACGGGGATCGTTGTAATTGTGATTGTGATGCTGTCTCCTCTTGCGTCTCTCTTCGTAAATAGACTGGCCCTTGGAATGACGGGTGCCGTAGCAGGCGTACTGGGCTGTGACAGAGAACAGGCATTGTTTCGGGAGACGGGAAGTCTTTGCACATTGCTGCTGGCCATTGCGATAGCAGCTGCGGTGATGTATATATTTGCCCTGTCCCTATTTTGCAAAGCTTCCCTGGCATATGGATAAAGGAGCGGAGAAAAAATGGCAAATTATCTGTTATCCGTTGTAACTGCATCTGTTTTTGTTGCAGTCCTCTGTGCTGCGGCACCGGAGGGAGAGGGCGTTGGTAAATTTGTGGGCTTTGCCGGCGCGCTGATTGTCGCGCTGATTGCCCTGTCTCCATTATCCGGTGGAGTCGATGAATGGTTGGATAGTCTGGAGGTTCAGTGGGATGGGAATACACAACGGTCTGACGGGGAGTATCAGGCACAAAGCGCCCAGTATCTTGCCTACAATATGGCGTTAACAATGTCGGAAATCTATTCTCTGGAAATTGGCGATATATCTGTTACTGTTTATCCAGACGAAAATCAAAAGGCCTTTACAGCAGAAAAAGTTTGTATTACAGTGCCGGCCGCCGCACAGATCGACACAGAGAAAGCAGCGCAGACGCTTTCCGAGCTGTTTTCCTGTACAGTATCAGTGGAGAATGCATAAAGGGGGGATATCAATTTGATGGAGTTTGCAAAAAAGTGGTGGCTGGTTGGAGCGGCGGCATTGGGGGTGATTCTCATTTTGCTTCCTCGTTTTCTTCCTGATGGAGAGGAAAAGGAGGAGACGACATTCAAAAGCCAAACAGGTGACCCAACGTATTACAGTGCGATTTTAGAGGAAAAAATTAAATCGCTCATTTTGCGCATAGACGGCATTGAAGAAGCTGCAGTACTGCTGACCATGGATGGGAGCAGCGAGTTTGTGTATGCACAGAACACATCTGTATCCGGAGATGGAAGAACGGGGGACTATCTGGTTGTACAAGAAGACGGAGGTGAGAAAACGGTATTGGTCAGTGAAATTTATCCGCAGATTCGCGGTGTAGCGATTGTTTGCACCGGCGGTGATAACGTGCAGATCCAGAAAAAAGTGATAGAACTGCTTAGTGCTTCTCTTGGAATTTCTTCCGGCAGAATTACTGTTGCCGGATAGGAATAGAGCACAGGTAGGCTGAATATGTATAGTATGAATTTAAATCGGAGGTCGGTATATGAAACTGAAAGAACTTGGTGAAAAGACATTAGAGATGATCAAAAAGCTCAATCGAAAAGCGGTCATTGCCGCTGGGGCGGTGGTGATCATCGGTGTGGCTGTACTGCTCAATTTCCTGTTGCTGCCTACAGATGCTGGGGGGGACAAGAAAAAGGTAGATCCAGCAGTGGATTTATCTGATGTGGCCGGTGCGATTGAAGAGGGAGATTCCAAAGATGCATCGAATGAAAAGACAGACGCAGAAGACGTGTTTGCACAGATGAGTCTGGAAAGACAGCAGGCAAGGGACGAGGCTATGGAAGTGCTGAATGCGGTTGCTGAAAGCGATACGGCGGTAGATGCCATGAAGGAAGAGGCGATGAATGAGATCCAGCAAATTGCAAAGGATATCGAGTGCGAAGCCAATATTGAAAGTCTTGTTAAGGCCAAAGGATTTGAGGAATGCGTTGCGGTCGTAAGCGGAGAGACTGCCCAGGTAATTGTAAAAACAGAGGGGCTAATGGAAAACGAAGTGGCGCAAATCAGTGAAATTGTTTACGAACAGGCAAATGTAGTACCGGATAATTTAAAAATTATTGAATCCAAATAAATGTTTAGAAAAAGGAGCGCCCAGCCGCTCCTTTTCCTGTAGAAGGAATGCAAAAAAATTGTTATTTACAGCCGCCGGATGATATGATAAAATGACTGCATATAAAAGTTCTATAAAGAGGTACAGGAAAAAATGGAAGCTGAGAAGACATACTGCAACCCGATTCCCTTGCCGGATTATCCCATCGGCAGAAAT
>CANQWE010000057.1 GCA_947627475.1 uncultured Clostridia bacterium | reverse complement strand
CCTTTTCGATCCCATCCCCTTTGACAAATGGGGGCAAAGCAGCCTTTCCGGTATGCGCAAGGTTTGCAGCAGCTGCAAGATAGATGGAAAGCAAAGAACTATCGTCTGTCTAAGATAGAGACAAATAGAGTCAGTACAGACTTTGCGTAAAGTGGGTCACCACAGCAAGACATTGCAGGGACTGCAAGAGCACTGTAGTCAGGCAGTCCAAGAACAGACGGAAAGCCTGCAGGAAACAAACGCAATCGCAAAGCCGGGGATCCGGCTTTGCCCCACGGATCGCGGTGCGATCCGCGAAAAAGCGCTTTTGGGTACTTTTGCCGCGCCTAGCAAAAGTACCATCGTCCCCCTGCTTCGGAAAGCAGAAAAGAACCCCCGTTTATTTTCACGCTAAAAAAAGGAAAACCGCCCCAGGCTGCCCCGACGGGGTCAGCAGTCTGCGGCGGTTTCGTCAAAATGACTTTACGGGATATACCCGTACAAACGTAGTATATGCCAAAATACTGCGCATGATACGAGCATCCCGCTTTTCCTTTTACTTTGCTTTGGACTCGCAGTAAATACACCGGTATACACGGTTCTCGGGATCATCCAGACGGAACGTGTGGGGCAGCTCCTGCTCCACAGAAGTGATACAGCGAGGATTTTTGCACCGGATCACCCCTGTGATCTGTTGGGGCAGCTTCAAATGGATCCGCTGGGCCACATCCCCATCCCGGATCATGCTTACTGTCACACCTGGATCCACATAGCCGATCACATTCAAATCCAGCGGTACTTCCCCGTCGATTTTAATAATATCCTTACGGTCCATTTTCAGACTGTA
The DNA here is from genome assembly GCA_947627475.1 of uncultured Clostridia bacterium. Taxonomy (GTDB): domain Bacteria; phylum Bacillota; class Clostridia; order Oscillospirales; family CAG-272; genus Avispirillum. The sequence goes on along the minus strand of CANQWE010000057.1, from coordinate 12,108 downwards.
AGCGTTGGTGATAATGGCAACGGGACACTCCAGCTCGTTGAGCTTTAAAATCCGATACAGTTCCATCCCACGTCCTGCTGTGATATGGTCCAGTACCGTCCCGTTCTTGATAGGATTGACCAGCATCTCCGTTTTCTCCTTTCCCTCTCTCATTGGATTTCCAAAAGCATAAGCATTAGCGCCATGCGGATAAACTTGCCGTTAAGGGCCTGCCGGAAATAGCATGCCCTGGGATCGTCGTCTACTTCTACAGAAATCTCATTAACTCTGGGCAGCGGATGGAGAATGGACAAGTCTGCCTTGGCTCCTGCAAGCTTTTCCGGGGTGAGAATATAGCTGTCCTTGAGACGGATATAATCCGCTTCGTTGAAGAATCGCTCCTTCTGCACCCGGGTCATATACAAAATATCCAGCTGGGGAATCGCCTCCTCTAAATCCTTTGTCTCTGTAAAGGTGACGTTGTCCAGAGCACTTAGCTTGTTTTGCATATATTCAGGCAGCCGCAGCTCATCCGGGGAGATCAGTACGATCCGGATACCGCTGTACCTGGACAGGGCCTCGATCAGAGAATGCACGGTCCGGCCGAATTTCAGGTCCCCGCAAAAACCTACGGTGAGATCCTGCAGCCGTCCCTTTTCCCGATGGATGGTGAGCAGATCGGTCAGGGTCTGGGTAGGATGGTTGTGACCTCCGTCTCCTGCGTTGATGATGGGCACCTGACTTTTCATAGACGCTACCAGCGGCGCGCCCTCTTTGGGATGACGCATGGCGATAATATCCGCATAGCAGTTCACCGTCCGGATGGTGTCGGCCACGCTTTCCCCCTTTGCAACGGAAGAGCTGCTGGCCTCCGAAAAGCCCAGCACATTGCCCCCAAGCTCATACATCGCCGCCTCAAAGGACAGACGGGTACGGGTGGACGGCTCAAAAAACAGCGTGGCCAGCTTTTTCCCCCTGCATTTTTCCCCATACGCCTGCGGATGGGCGATGATATCCTGGGCAGTACGGATCAAATCATCGATTTCTTCGGTGGAAAGGTCTAATATTCCAATGAGACTTCTCATAAAACGCTCCCTTTCTATGGCCTCTTTTACCGCATCCAGCTCTCGTCGGAGGGGTTGTCCCGGAACTGCAGCAGCCGGGCGATATCCTCCATAGCAATGTATCCGTTTTCCCCGGCAGCCTGGGCCACTGCGTCAAAGCATGTCAGGCTGTGGTTTTCCACCCCTGCCGCCTGGAGCCGGTCCAGCCCCTTCTGCATGCTGTATGTAAAGATGCTCACAATTCCCAGCACCTGTGCGCCGGCCTCCCGCAGAGCATCTACCACGTCAAGCACACTCCCGCCGGTAGAAATCAAGTCTTCAATGACCACCACCTTCTGACCTGCCTCCAGCTTGCCCTCGATCCGGTTTTGCCGACCGTGGTCCTTGTTGCCGCCCCGTACATATCCCATGGGCAGATCCAGCATATGGGCTGCAATAGCCGCGTGGGCGATGCCGGCGGTGCTGGTTCCCATAAGAACCTCTGCATCCGGATAATATTCCTTCACCGCCCGGGCGATGGCGCTCTCCACAAGGGTACGCACCACAGGTGCTGTGAGAATCAGCCGGTTGTCGCAGTAAACAGGGCTTTTGATGCCGCTGGCCCAGGTAAAAGGCTCGTGGGGACGGAAAAATACGGCCTTAATATCCAAAAGTGCCTTTGCAATCTGCATTTCTGTATTCATGTTTCTCATCCTTTCTCTCAGTCACAAAATTCTGCTACGCATCGATTGTATGCAGCCACCGGATCCTCTGCCGCCGTGATGGGCCGGCCCACCACAATGTAGTCGCTGCCGATCTCTTTTGCCCTCGCCGGCGTGGTCACCCGGGACTGATCTCCCTTGTCCCCGTCTGCAAAGCGCACGCCAGGAGTTACGGTGAGAAAAGCGGCGCCGCAGCGGGCCTTTACCATTCCTGCTTCCAGAGGAGAGCAAACCACTCCGTCCAGCCCGGCTGTCTGGGCGTTTTTCGCATAGGAACAAACTACCTCTTCTATTGGCTCGTGGATGTGCAAATCCCGCTCCATCACCTCTTGGCTGGTGGAGGTCAGCTGGGTGACCGCCAGGAGAATCGGCCGCGGTCCTTCGCCGGAGGAAAGGCCCCGCAGGGCCCCCTCCATCATGGGGATCGTCCCGGCAGCGTGGAGGTTGCACATATCCACCCCAAGGCGGGCCAGAACTGCCATAGCCTTTTCCACTGTGTTTGGAATGTCGTGGAGCTTGAGATCCAAAAAGATCTTATGCCCCCGCTCCTTGGTGATTTTTATGATATCCGGCCCCGCCGCGTAAAACAGCTCCATGCCGATCTTCACAAAGGGCCGTCGGGACTGCCCGGCAAACCGGTCTAAAAATGCCGTATACGCCTCTGCGCCGGCAAAGTCGCACGCGATGATTACGTCTTTTCCCATATAATATTCCTCCTAAATATTATAATAGTATATTTTATGATCCTGTCGCTACAGATGCCGGAAGGAAAGAGCGTTTGCATATTTCTCCCTCCATCAAAACTTCATTTTGCATTCTCTGCAAAGCTGTAGCAGAATAATCCCCCAGTCTCCGCTGCGCGGAGCCAGCCCCCTTTACACAAGGGGGCTTCCTGCCGGGCGGAGGGGATGTCCTTCTATCTTCCTTCAGCCATGTTTTGTTTCATGTGCTGCTCCAATGATCTCAGAAAGAGACTGAATTCCATAGTATTCTGCACGACAGGGCAAATCCCGGATAATATCCCGGCACGCCCAAGGGTTCACCAGGTTGGCGGCCCCAATCTGGACTGCGGCGGCCCCCGCCAGCATCATCTCAATTACATCGTCCGCTGTAGACACACCGCCCATGCCAATGATGGGAATCTGTACTGCTTCGTACACCTGATACACCATCCGCAGTGCCACCGGAAAGATGGCCGGGCCGGAAAATCCCCCCATTTTATTGGCAATGACAGGCTTTTTCCGTTTCAGATCAATGCGCATGCCAAGCAGCGTGTTGATTAGAGCCAGTCCATCAGCCCCTGCGTCCTCGCAGGCCTTCGCAATGGATACGATGTCTGTCACGTTAGGGGTGAGCTTAATGTACACCGGCTTTTTCGTGACCGCCTTCACGGCCCGCGTCACAGCTGCGGCCGCCGCCGGGTCTGTTCCAAAGCTGATCCCCCCGCCGTGGACATTGGGACAGCTGACGTTTACCTCGATGATTCCAATTTGCTCCGCTTGGTCCATACGTGCGGCACAGTCGGCATATTCTTCGATAGAAAAGCCGCTGATGTTGGCGATCACAGGCTTCCCAAAGTGGGTAGCCAGCCGGGGCAGCTCTTCTGTTACCACCTTTTCCACGCCGGGATTTTGGAGTCCTACGGAATTGATCAGCCCCGCAGTGCATTCTGCGATACGGGGAGTAGGATTGCCGAACCGGGCCTCCCGGGTCGTTCCCTTGATGGAAATGGAGCCCAATATATTTAAGTCATACAGAGGGGCAAATTCCTCCCCGAATCCGAATGTCCCGCTGGCCGGGATCACCGGGTTATCCAGCGGTATACCGGACAGTGTCGTTTGCAGATTTACCACACGATCTCCTCCTTTTTCAGAACCGGACCGTCCTTGCAGATCCGTTTTGTACCGTATTTCGTTTTACAGCTGCATCCCATGCAGGCGCCAAACCCGCATCCCATCCGCTCTTCAAAGCTGAACTGACCGCCGCAGTCCAGCGCGTCATATACTGCCCGCAACATGGGCTCAGGTCCACAGGAAAAGGTATAATCCGGAGTGGACAGCTGCTCCAGCGCTGCTGTAACAAACCCCTTTGTTCCAAGACTTCCATCTGCTGTGGTGATAACTACAGAAATCCCCTCGTCTGCAAACTTCTGCTGCAAAATCACCTCTTTCCCGGTGTTGAAGCCCAGGATCGCCGTCACTTTTCTGCCGGAGTCCCGCAGGGCCTTTGCCGTCCAATACATAGGCGGAGCGCCTGCGCCGCCGCCGATTACCAGGGTATTTTTCCCGGCCGCTTCGATATCGAACCCGTTGCCCAGACCTGTAAGAACATCCAGAGTCTCCCCTGGCGTCATACCGGTTAGAACCTCTGTTCCACGGCCTACCGCTTTATAGATGACCCGCAAAATCCCTGCTGCCGGTTCCACGTCGTGGACAGACAGGGGCCGCCGCAAGTAAAACCCCTCCAGAGCGATGTTCACAAACTGGCCCGGCTTTGTAATGGCGCTGATATCTCCCTCCAGGGCCATCTCATACATGCCCGGCGCGATTTGTATGTTTTCTCTGATGTGAAATATATCTTGTTTCATTGTATCCCTTCTCCTTATTGCAGCATTACAGCGTCTGCGGCATCGTATCGGCTGCAGGATCCCGCCACACAATTTGCCCGTCGCACACGGTGAGCAGGCACCTGCCCCACACCTGCATGCCCGCAAAAGGCGTGGCACGGCCCATGGTCAAAAACGTATCCGGGTCTACCGTGTACGCCGCATCCAAATCAAACACAGTAAAGTCCGCAGGCATTCCAGCTCGTATAGCGCACGCTCCCAATCCAAATCGGCGGCAGGGATTCTCGCTCATCAGCTGCACCAGCCGCTCCAAGGGCAAAATCCCAGGCTTTACAAGATGGGTATACAGCACAGGGAAGGCGGTTTCCAGCCCGACCACCCCCATCAGACTGCCTGCTAACCCCTTTCCCTTTTCCTCTGCCGTGTGCGGCGCGTGATCTGTAGCGATCATGTCGATGGTTCCGTCCAAAATTCCCTGGATCAGCGCTTCCCGATCCGCCCTGCTGCGCAGGGGGGGATTCATTTTGAATCTGCCGTCCTCCTGCAGGTCCCCGTCGCACAAGGTGAGATAATGGGGCGCCGTTTCACAGGTCACATCTACACCCCGCTTCTTTGCCTGCCGGATCAGCGCTACGCTCTCGGCGCAGGAGATATGGCAGACATGATAGGCGCAGCCGGTCTCCCCTGCCAGCGCCAGGTCACGCTGGATCGGCCCCCACTCCGACTGAGAGCAGATTCCCTTATGTCTGTGGGCGGCTGCATATGCGCCGTCGTGTATGTATCCCCCATGGAGCAGGGACTCGTCCTCACAGTGGGCTGCGATGATTTTCTTCAGGGCAGCCACCTTTTCCATAGCACAGCGCATTTTCTCCGGGGACTGGACCCCGCGACCGTCGTCGGAAAAGGCCACGGCCCCTTCCATCTCCTCCATGGGGGCGATGGTCTCCCCTTTCTCTTCTACCGTGATCGCCCCATAGGGATACACCCGGATTTTTGCATCCTTTTCTATGATGGAAAGCTGGGTGTTCAAATGCGCGCAGTTATCCGGCACAGGTTGTAAATTCGGCATGGCGCACACCCGGGTAAAACCACCTCTGGCCGCTGCAGCCGTACCGGTGGCGATGGTCTCTTTATAAGAAAAGCCGGGCTCTCTGAGATGCACATGCACATCAGCAAACCCGGGGAAAATACAGTAGTTCTTTGCGTCCACAACAAAATCGGGACGGAGAAAAGGGTCGGAAACTACTTTGTCCGACAGAAACAGATCTTCGGATGTTATACGGCCGTCTTTATAAATGGAAGCATTTTTAAATACAATTTTCACACCGTTCTCCTAATGAAACCAGTACGACAGCGGTCTGCTGCCGTCGTGTAACAAAAAATGACCTTGCCCGGCAAGATCATGCGCATAAAGCAAACCACAAACTTCTCTGCGGCATGCTTTCTATGTAAATCTTGACGGTATCTCTGTACCTGTTTAAAGATTCTTGTAGTAGAATAGCATATTGAAGCGGGCTTGTCAAGAGGAAGACGGGGATTTTCTCCTTTTTCCTCAGGAAAAAGGAGGGGGGTTCTTTACGAAGTGAGAAAGAAGCATATGGACGCCTACTTCGGAAAGCAGGAAAGAACCTGCTCCTTTTCCAAAGGAAAGAGAAAAGGACGTTCCTTTTGTGATGTGACAAAAGGAACCAAAAACACAGAAAAGGGAAGGGGGGACTCCCCTTCCCTTTTCAAACCCAACTCCTTTGACAAATGGGGGCAGAGCAAACCCTTCGGTATGCGCTAAGTTTGCAGCAGCTGCAGGATAGATGGAAAGCAGAAAAATATCCTCTGTCTAATAGAGTCTATACAGACTTTTACATAGAGTGGATCACCACGGCAAGACATTGCAGGGTCTGCAACAGCACCACAGTCAAGCAGTCCAAGGACAGATCTTCAGTCTGCAGAAGACAAACGCGGTAGCAAAGCCGGGGATCCGGCTTTGCCCCACGGATCGCGACGCGATCCGTGAAAGCGTTTTTGGCTACTTTTTTCACTTTGGAAAAAAGTAGCACCGTTCCCTATGCTTCGGGAAGCGGAAACGAACCTGCTCCTCTTCCAAAAGGAAGGTAAGGATACTGCTTTTGCCGTACCCGGCAGAATATCAATCGTCCCCCCCTGCCCCGGGGACAGAAACAATTCCCACGGCCGCTCCCATTGTTCCACGAACGCCGCCGGTAGCACGATGGGAATGGTAGAGATCCGGGTCGCATCGGGTGCACTCTCCACACACATCTACCTGTACAGCCCCCGCTTCCAACAGCAGCTGCCGGTTCATTCCGGCAATATCCGCATACAGACTGCCGTCCCGTTCCTGTACATAGCGCCGGGTAAATGCCTCTCCGCGTAGTCCTGCTACCGTGTCCCGCATTTCCTCGCCTACCTGATAGCAGCAGGCGTGGATGCATGCCCCCACAGCAGCACGTACCGTAGCAGCCCCCATTTCCCGCAGCATGGCTACTGCCTTCGCTCCGATTCCCGCGGCAGTTCCCCGCCAGCCTGCATGAACTGCGCCGATCAGCGGTCTGCCATCCTCTGTGATGCCCATAAGGAGCACCGGCGCACAGTCTGCCACCCTTACCAAAAGAGTGAGTCCTGCCTGATCCGTGACAAATCCGTCGCAGGGGAAGGGCACATCCCGCACCGTTCCCTCGCCGGCATTCTCCCCGGTTACATACCGGATTTTGTCCGAGTGGATCTGGGGCGTACACACCACTGCCGTAGGAAGTCCGGCGCTGCTGCAAAAAAGGCGGATATTTTCCAGCACTGTCTCCTTCTCATCTCCCCGAAAAAAGCCCACATTCATAGAAGCCGTATGGGGCAGGGTACTGACGCCCCCTTTTCTGGTGGAAAAGCCGTGGGAGATTCCGGGCGTATTCAATATATCCGACTTCCATATATACTGGTCAAGGTAAAACATACTATTTCCCCTTATAAAAAGGCTCTGACACAACAGGGGAGAGAAGGAAATCTCACCATGTGACAAAACATGGTGCTGGCAACATCCATGCGTCTCACAAGGGAGACAAGCCCCCTAAGTAGAGTGATTGCGGAAGGTCGTGCGGGGAAGCGGGGGAGCAAAAAGTACTTTAGGCCTTCCTTGATAAGGGAAGGTGGCGCGTCAGCACGAAGGGGTAATACCGTACTCTCCCTCCGTCAGCTCCGCTGACACCCCCCTCATTTGAGGAGGGGCTTAGGATTATGAAAACCTCCCTTGTTTGTGTTTCACAAAGTGAAACACCTGGAGTGGTGGCACGGTGTAGCCGTGACGGTGGGGGTGCCTTTCTATCTTCCTTCAATCATTTATTGTGACAGAACCATAAAAAATTAGGAAGGGAACATAAAAATGTTCCCCCAAAATTATACAACTAAATCGGACAGCGCGCTGTACAGATCCTCGTCGGATTCCAGGTACACCTCCGACCACTCCATGGTATAGATGGCTCCCAGAAGGCTTTTTCCATTTACCTTAAAATCATTGTTGTCTGTCAGAATCACTCTGCCTTTTGCCTTGGTAGCCACCGCTACCAGCTTGCTTACATCGGACATGGTGTCAATACGTATTTTTATTCTGTTCATATCCATTCTCCTTTTCCTGTTTCCACTGACTCTATCGTATGCAAACGGAACGCGGGATTATACGCTTAAGCCAAAACTTCTCCATAGCACTGACCAAACGCACACGCGGCGTTGGCTTCATCCGTATCGATGTGCATAGCAGGCGCGAACTTTTCACTCACCCGAACTACTACATCTCCAAACACAGTGCTCCTGTCTGGGTTGGTGATCTTTACAGATACAATCTGCTTGTCCACTACACCGAAGTTTTTTGCATCCTCCGGGGTAAAATGGATATGCCGCTTTGCAGCGATCACACCTTCGGCAAGGTCCACTTCGCCGCAAGGTCCGATCAGCTTACAGGGGGCGCTGCCTGCAACGTCACCGCTTTCCCGGATCGGCGCTGCAATACCCAGCGTGCGGGCGTCTGTCAGAGACACCTCCACCTGAGACGCCTTTCTTGCCGGACCGAGAATAATCACATTGGGGATAGACTTTTTCGGTCCCACCACAGTGACCCGCTCCTCGCAGGCAAATTGGCCGGGCTGGCTCAGTTCCTTTTTAAAAGTAAGCGTCGCGCCTTCTCCGAACAGAATGGCAATATGCTCCTCTGTCAGATGCACGTGACGGGCGCTGGTTTCCACTAAAACTTTTTTTTCCATGGTTTTTATATACTCTCCTCTATATTGATTTTTTATTATGACCTTCTTACTATAACTGCTCAGCACGCTCCTGCGTCCGCCGTTCTTTCTCCTGCCGGGCGTAATACGGCTTTGCAATTACATGCCCGTAAATGCACCCCAAAAGCAAAGGGATCAGAAGCAAAAACCACTGCCGTCCAAAACCGGACCCAGGACGACAGGAAAAAGATACACAAAAACTGCCCCGGTAAAAATACCGTCAGAATCTGGGACAGCTTTTGATGCGTTCTTGTCCAGACCTCGGGAAAATCCAGGGTGGCCGGAATACGGATGCCAAACAGGTCATTGGGTGTACATTTTTTCGCCGCAAACCGAAACACCAAGGTCAGTATAAAATATGTACCCGCCGTCAGGGAAAACAGGTCCATCCCCGCATACGGCGCCATCTGCGTCCAAACAATGCTGAAGGCGATCAGATGCAGCAGCATAAAGCCTGCCATTACGCCTCCTTTTTGCAGCACTGCATCTGCATACCTATTCCACAGGGGGATCAGCACAAACAAAAGCAGCTGTAGCACCGGCATCCATACAATCCACACATTGCTGTTTTGATGCAGCAGCATTGTTCCAAGGGCAACCAAATCAGAAAGGAACAAACCGATTGATAAAGCAAACATGTACCGTCTCCTTTAATCCTATTCGTCTTCGTTCTTACTATGGCTCCACGAAAATATTGTAGCACAGCCCCATACAAAATGCAACAGGCAACTACATCCCGGAGGCTTTTTTCTGCATTCCCGCCCATAGCAGGATAATCACCTGTCCAGGCACGCCGATGACATACAAAAGCCAAAGATTGTATGGCAGGCATGTGAGATACACCGCCCCAAGAAGGGTCCACATCAATAGAGATATGTACAGATAATTTTGCCGCCGCACGCCCCAAATGGAGTTGAATACCAGCGCCACAACCAGACTTGCGGGCACTGCCCAAATAAAAGAAAGCCACATAGGCCCTTTTACCGGGGAAAAGGTCATAAATACAAACACCGCCGTAGCGAGCAGCCACACCAGCGACACCGAAAGCAGCGCGATGATCAGACGTCGGCGGCGGCGATCCGCAACCGGAGAAATAGGAAGCCGGTCCTCTCCATGGCTTTCCTGCAAAAGATAATCCACCGTAACGCCAAATAGAGATGCGATTTCCAGGAGCACCCCAGCGTCCGGCATGGACGCGCCGGATTCCCATTTGGATACAGCCTTGTCGGAATACTGCAGCTTCTGGGCCAGAGCAAGCTGAGTATACCCTGCGTTTTTACGCAGTGCTGCTATATTTGCGGCGACGATCTGTCGGATATCTTCCATACCAACTTCCCCTTTCCCAAATTTCGTACTTTGTTATTTTATCATAGTCCCGCGATTTCGTCAACCATGTGAAACCCCCTGTCGTAAAAGGAACTCTACTACCGGTAGAGTTCCTTTTTCCTGTCTATCTACCTGCCCGTTGATTAGGTAGGGTGACTTTTGGGAAAACTTGTGGTACATTCAAATCAGGCCGGGGAGTTCCCCCGCCAGGGAGGTACATGATGCAAACACAAAGTTCTCAAAATCAGAATTATAATGTATATGTCGGCGCGATCCGCCTGCGGCGTGCCATACGGCGGCGCCGGAAATTTGCAGACATATCTGCGAAAACCATTCGAATACTGACGACCGCGCCTATCTTGTCTCTTGCGTTGTTCACGCTTTTATTTTTCACTGGCGGCGTGTTCGAAAGTGCTTCTGAATTCGCAGTTACCATTGTGCTGTTTACCTTGCTGCCCCTCACTGCGTATCCGCTGCAGCGATTTCTCCCCGCTTTTCGTAGCCGCGGAAGAGAGGGACAACGTACCTTGGCCATGATCATGGCAAACATCGGATATCTGCTCAGTATGGTCTACGCGATGGTTGCCGGTGTGGGCAGCAGTCTGCTGACGCTGTATTTGACGTATCTCTTTTCCGGGGCCGCCCTGCTGATCATCAATAAGGCCTTTGGATTTCATGCAAGCGGTCACGCCTGTGGGCTGTGCGGCCCGGTGGCGGCAATGGTCTACTTTACAGGTTGGCCCAGTTTGATTGTAGGGGCTGTATTATTCGGGCTGTGCCTGTGGGGAAGTCTGCACATGGGCCGGCATACCGTACCCCAGTTTTTTGCAGGCAGCGCAATTTCTGTTATTGTCTTTTTCAGCCTTGCGGCGGTACTGCTGTAATATGGCCAAAAAATTTTTTGAGGGCTGGTATTATAAACAGCAATGCCTGGGGAAAACCCTGGCGTTGATTCCCGGGCATACTGGAGACGGCGCTTTTATCCAGGTTGTCACAGGCGAGGGGGCATTTCACGCAGATTACCCCGCATCCGCCCTGAAAAAGGTCAAAGAGGGCGTACAAATCGGCGCAAACCGCTTTTCCCACAGTGGAATCGATGTTGATATAAAAACAAAGGAGCTTTCCCTTCGGGGAAAGCTCTCCTATACCAATTTATCTCCGCCGGCATACGATATTATGGGGCCTTTTCGCTTTTTCCCCATGGAGTGCCGCCACAGTGTGATCAGCATGGACCACAACGTGGCAGGAAAGCTGACAGTCAATGGAGAGGAGTGGGATTTTCACGGGGGCAGGGGATATATAGAAGGGGACCGGGGCCGGTCCTTCCCCCGCAGCTACAGCTGGGTCCAGTGCAACGCATTTGATGAGCCCTGCTCCGTAATGGTTTCTGTGGCACACATTCCCCTTGGAGGGCTGCACTTTACCGGATGTATCTCCACTGTCTGGTACGGCGGACGGGAATACAGGCTGGCCACTTATCGGGGCGTGCGTATTCTCCGGCGGGAACAGCGGATCCTGGAGCTGCAGCAGGGGCCGCTTCGGCTTTACGTGGAAATGGAAAAGGATCCCGGACACGCGCTGTTTGCTCCGGAGGGAGGCAGCATGTGCCGCAAAATTCATGAGACCCCCACTGCTGCGGCACGATTTCGCTTTTGGGTACAGGATAGGCTTTTGTTTGACAAGACCAGCCCGTATGCCAGCTTTGAATATGTGCAGTGACGCGCCCTGAATGGATTAGTGGCGAATTGTCTTCCCCACGCCACCAACAGGATGCGCCCCAGTGGAGGCTTGCAAAACCTGCACAAGCCTTGTGTAAGGTGGATAGTCACAGCAAGACATTGCAGAGACTGCAACAGCACTGTAGTCGTGCAAGCCAATGGCAGACTGACAGTCTGCACCAAGCAAACGCGATCGCAAAGCCGGGGATCCGGCTTTGCCCCCACGGATCGCTGTGCGATCCGCAAAAAGTGCTTTTGGGTACGTGTACTTTGCGCAGCAAAGTACCATTTTGCTTTGGAAAAAAGTACCATCCCGTTCCCCTGCTAACGGGAACCAGGAACGAACCTATTTTTCTTCCAAGAGGAAGGAAAGACTATTCCTTTTCTAAGAGGAAAAGAAGAGACGTTCCTTTTGTGATGTGACAAAAGGAACCAAAAACACAGAAAAGGGAAGGGGGATTTTCCCCTTCCCTTTTC
>CANQWE010000056.1 GCA_947627475.1 uncultured Clostridia bacterium | reverse complement strand
GCATGGATCAAATGGAATGTGCACGTTCCAGCGTGAAATATTTGAAATCTATCGAGTGGTGATAATATGCCAGGCAGATGCGCGCGCATCTGCCTGGCATATTTAGAAAAGAGCAACCTATGAAAAAACTTTTTATCTGGATATTGGCACTTTTCCTTCTGACAGGCTGCGCCAAAACAGAACAGACTGAACCACAAAATACAAAGCCGCCATATGACGAAACAGCGGAAGCTGCAGCCACTTCTGAAACAGAGGCCCCGCAGCCGCCCAGTGTGACCATCTCCATGGTGGGAGACGTACTGCTCCACGAAACGGTATCTGACAGCGGCCGTATGGAAGACAGCAGTTACCGATACGATCATCTGTTTCAAAATATACAGGATGAAATTGCTAGGGCAGATATTTCCATTGTCAACCAGGAAGTAATTCTGGGGGGCCGGGAGCTTGGCCTCTCTGGGTACCCGAATTTCAACGGCGCCTTTGAAGTGGGAGATTCCCTTGTCCACGCTGGATTTGATGTGGTGCTCCATGCCACCAATCACGCGCTGGATAAAAAAGAAGCCGGCGTACGCAGCTGCCTAAACTTTTGGAAGACAAGCTATCCCCACATGGCAGTGCTGGGAATATACGAAAGTGCAGCCGCGCGGGATACCGTTTATGTCCGGGAAGTAAATGGTATCCGGATCGCTATTTTAAATTACACCTACGGTACAAATGGGATGACTCTGCCCAGCGGCTCTCCCTATGCCATAAACTTGCTGGAAGAGACAACGGTCCGCTCTGATATCGCCCGGGCGAGAGAGACAGCAGACTTTGTCATTGTAGCGCCTCATTGGGGAACGGAATACAAGCTCACACCGGATGAAAGTCAGAAAAAATGGACACAGATCTTTTATGACTGCGGCGTAGATTTGGTAATCGGCACCCACCCCCACGTGATCGAGCCGGTAGAAAGGATCACCGGGGACAAGGGAAGCATGCTGGTATACTATTCCCTGGGCAACTTTATCAATGCCACAGCGGAAACAGGCAAGGGCATAGCCAACCGTATGGTAGGCGCCATGGCTCAGATCACCATTTCTATGGATGACAAAGGAGAAGTTCATATTTCCGATTACGGCGTATTGCCACTGGTCACCCATGTGCGCACAGGAGCAGGAGGAATTACGACTTATAAGCTCTCAGATTACACACAGACTCTGGCAGAGGAAAATGAAATTCGTGGAAGCGATCCGGATTTCTCCCTGGAATATTGTAAAAATCTGTGCCGTCAGGTGTTCGGAGATCTTTACAGCTGATGTATATTTTTTAGTACAGCTGCAATTCCATCGCACACTTCCGAGGCCAGGGACGAATATTCCCCGAATTCTGCCTGGGCCGCTTCTCCCGCTCTTCCGTGTACATAAACGCCAACGGAAGCCGCGCCAAGCGGCGACATCCCGCTGCATAGCATACCGGCAATCACACCACACAACACGTCCCCGCTGCCGCCTTTGGAAAGGGCAGGGCTGCCGCTCATGTTGACAAACAACATGCTCCCATCTGTAATCACTGTACGGGCGAATTTCAGCACGCAGATCACCCCGTTTTCCCTGGCATAGCAGGCGGCGCTGTTCCATGGATCCTGTAAGAGGGTTTCTATGCTTTGATCTGTCATCCGCGAAAATTCTCCCGGATGAGGCGTCACAATGACAGGAACATCGCTTGGATATGCAAGGGACTGAACAGCGCACACGTTCAGCGCATCCGCATCGCAGATAAGGGGTACGCGTACCCTTCGAAACGTCTCCCGCACCAACATTCTGGCTGCATTGCCTTGTCCCAGGCCGGGGCCGATCACCACAAAACTGGCCCGATTCAGGGCAGCATCCAATAAGGAGGGATCCGGTACATCCCCCATGTAGGCGGTTACGATCGCCTCCGGAAGCAAGGTCTGCAGAGACTGCCGGTTTTCTTCACAGGTAAAAATCTCTACCAGCCCTGCACCGCTTCTGTAGGCTGCCTTTGCACACAGATATGCGGCGCCGCACATACCGCGGCTGCCGCCGATCACCAAAACCCGGCCAAACGTGCCTTTATTGGCATCTCGTTTCCGTAGGGGAATCAGGGATAATTCCCGCTCTTCAATCACGTAGGCAGGCGCATTCTCTCCCTCTGCTCGGTCAAACAAATCTGTATCGATCCCGATATCTGCACAGACTACTCTGCCGCTGCAGTTTACGCCCTTTCCAAGTACATGCCCCCGCTTATATGCTGCCATGGTTACCGTTACGTCCGCACGCACTGCAGCGCCTGGTGCCTCTCCCGTATCGGCGCATATCCCAGAGGGAACGTCCACAGAAAGAACCTTTGCGCCGCAGCGGTTGATCTTTTGCAACACCTGACTGTGCAACCCCTCCGGTGCCCGGGACAAGCCGATTCCGAACAAGGCGTCCACAATCAGCCCATAGTCTTTCCAATCCGGCGTTTCTATAAAAGGCACGCCAGACTGCAGGGCGTCGGCATATGCACGCTCCGTCTCAGGGGTACAATCTGTTTTGTCTCCTGCAAAATAGACGTGCACCAGTACGCCGTCCATATGCAAAAGCCGCGCCGCAATCAGGCCGTCGCCACCGTTGTTGCCGCTTCCACAGACTACCAGCATTTTCTTTTTTCCCCAGCCGCTGCGGTATATTTCCTCTGTCACCGCCCTGGCCGCCCGTTCCATCAGAAAATAAGACGGTGTTCCCCCGTGGATTTGCGCTGCATCGCATGCCTTCATTTGTACGCCAGTCAGTATCCGTTTCATATATACCCCCGCTGTATATGTATTTATCTTTATTTTACAAAAGGGCAAAGAAAAAATCAAGTACCGCCTTGCGGCATCAAAATTTCTATGATACAATACATTTAACAATTTTCTGAAAGGTACAAAGCAAATGACACTCAGACAAAAAATTGAATTGATTCTGTCACAGATCGCAGAATTGGAGGCCCATCCGTCTCCGGATAAAAAGCTTCCCCAAAATACCTTCTATCTGGGTGAGCGGGACATCGTATGTTATCCCAGAGAAAACGGGGAATCCCGTTATCCCTATGATGCGGACGGGCTGGTGGTGTGGGCCCGTTCTTCCGGTTACATAGAAGCCTGCGAATCCACCTTCAATATTTTTCAAACAGTCCACTTTTCCGAGGATCCGTCTGTAAACTTTTTTGCAGGTATCCCCATGGACAGCGGAGACTACTATCCGATTTCTCTTCTTGGCGCCAGCAGGCAGCTGTTCGAGCCGCTGATTGTAAAGCGCTACGTGGTATATTCTCCCCGGTGCGCCTACTATATTACGGATACCGAACAGGTCACCTTTGCGGTTCGCCTGCATACAGACAAAAAGAAGCACATCCATTTTGCGCTTACCGCTATCAATAAGACCCAAAAAAAGGTTCCTTTTTATCTGGCCTCTTATCACTACGCCATCCTGAAGTTTGAAGAGACAGAAGCCTTTTGGGATCGGATGAATAAATTCGGCTCCCGCCTCGATGAAAATTCCAGCCTGCTTCGGACGTATGACCACTGCCTGCTGATCAATACCCGCACGGACGGCGGAACCATTACAGACGCATATTATACTATGGCAAAATCCGACTTTTTGGGATATCGGGGGAGAGGGCTGACCAATGCCCAGGCACTGCGTACCGGCCGTTTTCAAAAGCAGGCAAAGGAAGCGACTACCACAGAAATTCCTGCTGCCTGCGATATGATCCACATGGAGCTGGACGGCGGCGAAATGGTTCGCCGGGAATATGATCTTTCCTACTATCACAGTATCGACGACGCAAAGTCTCATGCAAAGGATTCCATCGACACAGCGGCCATTGATACTGCCCTGCTTGCATGGGAAGAGGAAGAGTGCCGGGATCTGGACAATATGAAAATCACCTTCGAGGACTGGAATGGAAAAACCGATCTGCATCCGGCTGTACTGAACCGCTTTATCCGCAATGTGCAGAAGCAGACCAGTTTCTGCGCCCTTGGCAAAAACTATGCAGGCCCTCATATCGGGATCCGGGATGTATTCCAGCAACTGGAAGGATCTCTCATTTGGCAGCCTGCACTGAGCCGGGAAAAGATTGTCGTAGCGCTGAACTATATTTTGGAAGACGGCCGACCGCCGCGTCAGTTCTCCGTACCTGCCACACCGGATACTTTGCCGGACATGGACATGCGGGAATATATCGATCAGGGCGTTTGGATCATCTCCACGATCTACACATATCTGTCCTATACGGACGATTACTCCATTTTGGATGAGGTATGCTCCTACTACGTAGCCCATCCGGAGCACAACTATGTCATGCGAAAAAGCGATATTCAGGACAGCGTGCTGGAACATCTGCTGCGCATCATGGACTTTCTGGCCAGAAATTTAGAGCGGGAATACGGTACAAACTGTCTGCGTGCCCTGTATGGGGACTGGAACGACGCGCTGGACGGCCTTGGCAAAACCAAGGATCCAGGCAAAAAATACGGTTCCGGTGTAACGGTTATGGCAACCCTGCAGTTTTATCAGAATCTGCAGGAAATGACAAAGATCCTCACAAAAATCGGGAAATATACAGAAAAAATCAGCGAATATGCGGCATATAGCAAGGGGATTGAAGAAGGGCTTAAAAAATATGGCATTGATGTCAACGACGCCGGGCAGCGCCGGATCATCCACGGCTGGGGGGATAAAATATCCTATAAGCTGGGTTCCTGGAAGGATGTGGACGGCAAGGCCCGCAGAAGCATCACTTCCAACGCTTTCTGGGCCATCACCGGTATGATTCAAAAGGATCCTTCCCTGAAAGAAGCTATCATGGATACGCTGGATGCTCTGGATTCCAAATACGGCCTGAAAACTTTTGATGTTCCCTTCCCTTACGCGCTGCCTGAGGCAGGCCGTATCTCCTATATCACACCCGGCACCTATGAAAATTCCTGCGCATATGTGCACGCAAGTATGTTCGGCATTATGGCCCTGTTCTGCCTGGGTGAATCTGAAAAGGCATGGATGCAGATGGAAAAATCCATGGTGGTCACCCATAATAACTGTACCATGACCACCTTTGCCATGCCCAACTCCTACTGTGAAAACCCGGACTTTGAAATCGACGGCGGTTCTATGGGAGACTGGTACACAGGCAGCGGTGCCGTTCTTGTGAAAGAGATGATAAAATTTGGTTTTGGTATCTCGCCAACGCTGGACGGACTTATTATACAAACACCGGCAAAGATGCCTTGCCAGGCGGCGAAAATCGAAATCATCGTCAAAGGGCATCCCATTACTCTTTCCTATAAAAATGAAGGAAGAGGGGCGCGTTCCTTTGCTGTAAACGGCGCAGAAATGGAAGGTACGCTGGATTCCCTGATGCAGACGCAAAAGCTGTTCATTCCTACAGAAAAGCTAACAGATGGCATGTGCATTTCGGTAATCGACTAATACAACAGCATTGTAATATTGATAGAGAGGATATTTATGCACAGGATAACTCTTGGAAAAACCGGCATACCTGTTTCCCGGATCGCGCTGGGCTGTATGCGGATGGCCGGAATCGGAGAGGCCGACGCGCATCGGCTGATCCGAACTGCAATGGAGCATGGAATTACTTTTTTTGATCACGCCGACATTTATGGGGGCGGAGAGTCAGAAAGATTGTTTGCCAAAGCAGCAGGCATGTCGCCTGCTATCCGTGAAAAAATGATTTTACAGAGTAAATGCGGGATATGCAAGGGATATTTCGATTTTTCAAAAAAGCATATTTTATCGTCTGTAGACGGAATATTGGATAGACTGCAGACGGATTATCTGGATGTACTTTTGCTGCACCGTCCCGATACGTTGATGGAGCCCGAAGAGGTTGCCGAAGCTTTTTCCCAGCTAAAAAGCAGCGGCAAAGTGCGTTACTTTGGCGTCAGCAACCAGAATATGCTGCAAATGGAGCTATTACAAAAATACCTGGATGAGCCGCTTGTAGCAAACCAGCTGCAGTTTGGGATTATGCATACCGGTATGATCGATTTTGGCCTGCACGTAAATATGAAGGACGAAGCTTCTGTCAATCATGATCTGGGGATACTGGAATACTGCCGTCTGCACGACATTACAATCCAGGCGTGGTCTCCCTTTCAATATGGCTTTTTTGAGGGCGTTTTCCTAGACAATGATAAATTTCCGGGGCTGAATCAAACAATGGATGCACTGGCCGAAAAATACGGCATTTCCAAAACGGCGCTGGCTGTAGCGTGGATTTCCAGACACCCGGCAAAAATCCAGACAGTGGTGGGAACCACGAATGCCCAGCGGCTTGCTGACATTTGCACCTGCGACAACGTTGTAATCAGCCGGGAGGACTGGTACGAAATCTACCGTGCCGCAGGAAATATTCTTCCATGAACTAAAAAAAGGGACATCGATCAAAAGATCGATGTCCCTTTTTTACGGAAAGGACAAATTGTTGCATGCTATGCCTTATTATCAGAAATTTTCTGCGCTTCCCCCTGGGCCAACGTGTCACACCGCTCATTATATGGATGCCCAGCGTGACCCTTTACCCAAACAAACGTAACAGAATGTTTTTCGCACAAGTCCAGTAAAGTGCCCCACAGGTCCGGGTTCAGTGCGGGACTTTTATCGGCCTTTTTCCATCCCCGAGATCGCCAGGATTTCGCCCATCCTTTGGAAATGCCATCGGATACATATTTGGAATCTGTGGTCAGCACCACCTCACAGGGTTCCCGCAACCGCCGCAGCGCCTCGATTACTCCG
This sequence comes from uncultured Clostridia bacterium, assembly GCA_947627475.1. Classification (GTDB taxonomy): domain Bacteria; phylum Bacillota; class Clostridia; order Oscillospirales; family CAG-272; genus Avispirillum. Next base: position 6,395 of record CANQWE010000056.1, on the reverse strand, counting down.
GTCAATTCCATCCGATTGTTGGTTGTATCCGCCGCGCTTCCCGACAATTCCAGCTCCCTGCCCTGATACACTAAAATTGCTCCCCAGCCCCCGGGTCCAGGGTTTTGCTTGCAGGAACCATCTGTATAAATTTCTACTTTTTTCACCTTTTCTCTCTTTCTATCATCCCTATCGACGCTTCTGTTATTTTACCACAAAACTACGCTGTTTTCAAGAGAGTAGTGCTCTGCGATGCATGTACGGTATAAAAAGGTCGGCATATACTGTATTGAGAGCGGCTTGCCGCTCTGTAAAAGAAAAGCATAGAACAAGAAAGGTAGAAAGTTTGAAAACAGAGTTACTGCATACTGCAGATATGGTGTTTTCAAGCCCCATTTGTGTCTCTCACGCTGCAAAATGTGGCGCCTAAAGACACAAATGCCAAGAAAGGAATAAGCATAATTATGAATTACAACGCTGAAAACAGAACCCCATGCGACCGCATCGGCGAAGAACTGTTCAGCCATGTAGGACAAATGCCAACGCAGCACTACGGCAAGCAGGAAATCCGGGCGACGTCTTCTTCTCCCTCCTTGTCTGCAAAGACAGCATCCTGCCCCACCTGTAAAGCCGGTACGTCCCGGCAAGGCGGATGCGCATGTGCCAGAGGTACCGGCAGATCTTCCTGCCCTGGCCGGACATCCGGCCGATGCAGAGTGCATGGTGAAGACCAGTTGGCTGGTCTGCCTCTTGCCATGGCTTATGTTCCCATGCAGCAGTGGAGAAATCTGTATGATTTAGAAAACGGCTTTGAACGGGGAACCCTGTTTAAAGAATTGGACTTTCCCTTTTATCCCACAGCTTGTCCGAGAAAGGGGTGCCGCTGATGATGACAAGAGATAGAAATGCCCTGATGCATGATATTCGTGTATACGGGTTTGCCTTAGTAGAAGTCAATCTGTATTTGGATACGCACCCTGGCGATCAGGCTGCTATTGCATGCTATAACAAATACAACCGCCTATTGGAAGAAGCATATGTAGAATATGAATCCAAGTATGGTCCGCTGACCATCCACGGCGGTACAGCCGATGACTGCTGGAGCTGGGTCGAGGGGCCATGGCCTTGGGAATACAGCGCCAACGTGTCGCGATAAAATTTGAGGAAAGGAACTGCTTTGCAGAATTAAAATATGTGGTTGTACGAAAAGAAACTGCAGTATCCCGTAAAAATCAAAAAGCCAAATGCAGCTTTTGCGAAGATCATCATATCCCAGCTTGGAGGTCCTTTCTGCAAAAAGGATATACATATTTTTGATAAGTTCGTGTTGGATAATAAAATAGTGCCTCTTTCACTATAATAGCATCATAAAGTAGAAGCGGCTAACAGGCAATCCCACTACCCCTCTGTCAGCTTCGCTGCCATCTCCCCTTAATAAGGGGAGAATAGTTAAAAAGGCCCCCTTGTGTAAAGGGGGCTCCCCGCGGCAGCGGGTGGGGGATTGCGGTTGCCTTTTCCCTCTTCCAGTTCCGCCGACGGCTCCCGTATAGTCTGCTTCTTATCGATAGTCATTCAATAGAAATAATATAACTATATACTGGCTGGGCGCCGCAGAGCGTCATCACCTCCGCGTCCGGATAACGACTCTGAAGCAATGCCGATACCGCCTGGGCCTGGGCATCCGTCACTCCTTCTCCATAATATACCGTTACTACCGAAGCCTCTGGAACAGACTCTATCATGGCGCGTACACAGTCCTCTTTGGTAACGGAGGAACACACGATTTTCCCATTGACAAGCCCCAAGATTTCGCCTTCCTTGATAGCTGTCTCGCCGATCTCCGTATCCCGTACCGCATATGTGATAGCCAAAGTGGTAACATGCTCGATAGCCGCCTGCATCGCTGCCGCATTGTCCTCGCACGACATTTCAAGATCAAAGGCCAGCATAGCTGCCACTCCTTCCGGCACGGAAGCAGTATTCAGCACCACAACGCTACGGTCCTTCACAATTTTCGCAGCTTGCTGACTGACCATGTAAATATTCTTGTTGTTGGGAAGCACAAATACCGTTTTAGCCGGGGTCTTTTGTACAGCAGCCACAATCTCATCGGTACTGGGATTCATCGTCTGTCCCCCGCATACGATCTGATCTGCTGCCAGGTCGCGGAACAAATCCTCCATGCCCTGTCCCATACAAACCGTTACAAAGCCATAGTCCTTTTCCGGCTCTGCAATTTGCGCAGAAGATTCCGCGGGCTGCGCGGCATCGGACAGGGAGGAATGCTGCTGCTTCATATTTTCTATTTTTACTGTCTCCAGGGCGCCATACCGCAGTGCCTCTGTAAGTACCCGTCCAGGATCATTGGTATGCACATGCAGCTTGATCAGCTCACTGTCGTCCACATATACAACGCTGTCGCCCAGCTTCATAATAAAGCGATGCAGATCCTTTGTAGTATTCTCCCCCGCATACCGGGGAGTTTTGCCAACAATACATTCTGTACAATATGCATAACGGATATCCTCCGTTTGGAAAGCGCCAAAATCCGCCGCGCTATTTTGGCGTGGCTTTGATTCTACAGCTGTAATAGGATGCCCATCCAAGCAGGCCTTCATACCCTCGATCACAGCAACAAATCCGCATCCGCCGGAGTCTACTACGCCAGCCTGCTTTAAAATAGGCAGAAGCTCCGGGGTTTGCTGCAGCGTATCCTTTGCTGCCTGCAGCATCAAGGCAAACAGCTCCTGCAGATTTTCTTCCCACTGCTCTTCTTCTATTTTCTCTGCAGCTTTCTCAGTCATGACACGCATTACTGTAAGAATCGTACCTTCTGTAGGATTCATCACTGCTTTATAAGCTTCTGCGACGCCTCTGGAAAATCCTTTTACAATTTCCCTGCAGTCCGCCGCCTCTTCCGCATGGGCCCACGCCTTTGCAATGCCCCGAAAAAACAGGGACAAGATTACACCGGAGTTTCCTCTGGCACCCCGGAGCATCAGGTTGGCCGCCTTTTGTGCGCACTCTCCGAGAGTGCCAGTGAAGGATACAAAATCCCCCCGGACGCCGCTCATAGTCAGACTCATATTGATCCCTGTGTCTCCGTCAGGCACAGGAAAAACATTTAAATTATTGATCGTATCTTTCTGGTTGTCCAGAGAGCAGGCGGCAGAAACCACCATATCCCGATACATAGAACCATTCATTTTCATTTTTTGAATCCCTTTTATGAGACAAAATTTAACGCTGGGTACCAAGGAAAAACAGTGCAATGGTACCGGGGCCGGAATGCGCGCCGATCACCGGTCCGATATATCCGATTTGAATATCCTGCACACCCATTTTTTCACGCACCATCTGTGCAACCAGCTGAGCATCCTCCAGGGCGTCTCCATGACTGATAAACACAGTTTGGGCTGCCGGATCAACAGCCGTTTTCTCCATCTGGTCTACAAGGGCAGCAAGGGATGCCTTGCGGCCTCTTGCCTTGGACACATTGATCAGATGCCCTGCATCGTCTACATGCAGTACCGGCTTAATGGAAAGCATGGTGCCGATCGCTGCTGTTGCAGCAGATACACGTCCTCCCCGCTTTAAGTGATGCAGGTCGTCCACAGTAAACCAGTGGCAAAGGTGGAGCTTGTTTTCCTCTACAAAGTTCCGCACCTGCTCAATGGATTTGCCATCTGCACGCTGACGCGCAGCCAAATATACAAGCAATCCGTATCCAAGAGAGGCAGAAAGCGAATCTACTACAAAAATTTTTCGATCCGGATATTTTTCACTCAGCTCTCCTGCAACCAGCGTTGCTGTGCCTGCGGTACTGCTGAGTCCTGAAGAAAATGCAATATACAATACATCGCGCCCCTGGGAGATGATTTCTTCCAGAGTTCTCGTAAGATCTTCATAATTGGCGGCGGAGGTTTTTGCGCTTTTTCCTTCCCGCAGCTGACGATAAAACTCTTTAATATCTACTTCATCCCCAGGCATCGGATTTCCATCGCCCAAGGTATACATCAGCGGCATCACCTGCACCTGAAGCTTATCAGCCATCTCCGGTGTAATATCACTGCCGGAGTCTGTCAATATAATAAACGAATCTACCATAAGCATACCTGCCCTTTTTGAAATATATGCATAAAACGGATGAATCCATTGAAAATGACTTGTTTTTTGGAAAACAAGTCATACGCGCATATAGTATAGCACAATTATAAAACAATTGTCAACAATATTATGCAGAAAGGGCTGCAGATTGCAAAAGTGAGGTTGACACATATAACTGCCTATGCTACAATTTAACAAATACTTTTCATTGGTAGGAGAGAAAAATGGCTTTTTGTGGACTATGTGGAAAAGAAGTTTCCGATGGACAAACCTTTTGCAGAGAATGTAACAATGATTTGGCAAATCCCAAGAAAAAGACTCCTGATCAGAAGAAATCCAAAGGAAGTCCCGTGCCTGTGATTTGCTTGATTGCGGCCGGTCTCACTTTTATTTTTTGCCTGTTTGGAGGCGTGCAAATGCTGCTGGGAGCAGACAGTATGTCCTCCCTTGCTTCTGTTTCGGGCAATACGGTAGCGGAGCGGTTCTATAACTACTGCGGTACTGTATTTGGAGGACTTGGCCTATTTGTGATCGCTTTTGGAATTTTTGCCGGTGCATTCCTTACATACTGCGGATACCAAACCATAAAAAATAAAAAATGAAAGAACCCTGTCACAGATTGTGACAGGGTTCTCTTTTTAGTCTTATGCGGTTACAATCTTGCTGGCGTCTGTGAGATTCAGCAGCTTTACCGCATCCTCACGCATTTTATACTTGAGGATCTTCCCGGCTGCGTTCATGGGAAAATGATCTACGAAAGCCACATATCTGGGCGTCTTGTGCTTTGCCATATGATCCCGCACATATGTCTTGATTTCTTCCTCTGTAGAAGTCTCGCCCTCTTTCAAAATGACACAGGCCATGATCTCCTCCCCATAATCCTTGTCGGGGACACCGATCACCTGTACATCGCTCACCTTGGGATGCGTGTAAATAAAATCTTCAATTTCCTTGGGGTATATATTTTCCCCGCCGCGAATGATCATATCCTTCAGACGTCCAGTCACCTTGTAGTTCCCGTCCGGCAAGCGGCGCAGCATATCCCCGGAATGAAGCCAGCCATCTGCGTCGATTGCAGCTGCAGTAGCTTCAGGCATTTTATAATATCCTTTCATGATATTATACCCTCTGGCCACAAATTCCCCGTCTACATTATCGGGAAGCTCCTCTCCGGTTTCCGGATCCACAATCTTGCATTCCACGCCAAAGATCGGACTTCCCACCGTGTTGACTCTAGTCTCGATGGAGTCGGTAATTTTGGACATAGTCGTTGCCGGGGAGGCTTCCGTTTGCCCGTATGTGATACAGATTTCGCTCATATGCATTTTTTCGATCACCTGTTCCATGACCTTGATGGGACAAGGACTGCCGGCCATAATGCCGGTGCGCATGTAGCTGAAATCTGTTTTATCAAAGTCGGCATGCCCCAACATGGCGATAAACATGGTAGGCACCCCATGGAAACAAGTGATTTTCTCCTTCGTAATGCAGGCCAGGCCTTTGCTGGGAGAAAACGCGGGGATTGGACTCATAGTGACGCCGTGGGTCATGGATGCAGTCATCGCCAGCACCATACCGAAGCAGTGGAACATAGGCACCTGGATCATCATACGATCTGCTGTAGAGAGATCCATACAGTCCCCGATTGCTTTCCCGTTGTTTACTACATTATAGTGGGTAAGCATCACTCCCTTGGGAAATCCAGTAGTACCGGAAGTATACTGCATGTTGCACACGTCATGCTTGCTGATCATAGATGCGCGGCGGTACACCTCGCTGACAGGCACACGCTCTCCTGCCGCCCAAGCCTCTTCCCAGTTCCAGCAGCCAGGCTGGTCAGACTCGCAGGTAATGATATTCCGCAAAAACGGCAGTTTTTTGATCCGAAGAGGAGCGCCCTTCTGTGCCGTTTGCAGTTCCGGACACAATTCATTAATGATTTTTACATAATCAGAATCTTTGTAACCGTCCACCATAACAAGGGTGTGGGTATCTGACTGACGGAGCAAATACTCCAGCTCATGGATTTTATATGCGGTGTTGACCGTTACAAGCACAGCGCCGATCTTCACTGTCGCCCAGAAGGTAATATACCAGGCGGGCACATTCGTTGCCCAAATGGCCACATGGTCCCCCTGCTTGACGCCCATACCAATCAGGGCCCGGGCAAAATTGTCCACGTCCTCCCGGAACTGGCTGTAGGTTCTGGTATAATCACAGGTGGTATACCGGAATGCGTACTGGTCCGGGAATTCATCACATATGCGGTCCAGCACCTGGGGGAACGTGAGGTCGATCAGCTTTTCTTT
>CANQWE010000055.1 GCA_947627475.1 uncultured Clostridia bacterium | reverse complement strand
TCACCTGCATCGGAGCGGTGGTGCTGTTTCTGGTCCTGTGCTCCTTTATGATGGCAGCATACGACAATGAAAAACTGCTGATTCTCATATTTTTGATCGCGCTGTATGCTGTGCTTGTTACCTTGACGTGGTTTGTTGCCGGCGGAATATTGTGCCATTCCGTAGGCAAGTTTGTTCGTTGGAGCGCCATGCGAGGCAAATGGATAGATATACTGGAGCAAATGGATCAGGTAGAAGAAGCGTATATAAAGGGCACGGTTTACGAGGAAGACTTAAAAAAAGTAGAACATCGCTTGTCTTCCCTGGCCCGGGAAATCAATAACATGGGTGCTGATAAAAAGTAAAAAACGCAGGATTTCCTGCGTTTTTTATATACATTTTTTCTTGACAACCCTACTACTATGTGTTACAATGTAGCGGTACTTAGTAATACATAGTATATTGCGGAAAGGAGAGAATATTCTGGAAAATTTAACGGAAATGTTGAAAGGTGTTTTAGAGGGATGTGTGTTGGAAATCATCCGTAGGGGAAAAACCTATGGATATGAAATTACACGCCGTCTGAACGAGCTTGGATTTGCCGATGTGGTCGAGGGGACTGTTTATACAATTTTGCTCCGTTTGGAAAAGCAAGGGCTGGTTCATGTGGAGAAACAAACATCGGATAAGGGCCCGCCGCGAAAATTTTACACATTGAATGAAGCGGGAACAGAGCAGCTGCGCTGTTTTTGGGAAAAATGGACGTTTGTTGCATCTAAAATAACACAATTACAGGAGAAAAGATAAAATGTCCGATTTTTTTGATAGTTACTTTAATATTAGAAAGATACTACAGCAAAAACGGGAATATAAAAAGCAAATCGCCCGGGTGCAGGCGCTGCCCCGGGACTATCAGTACGTATTTAAAAAAATGCAGGAACGTATGTGGATGTCTGCCACAGGGGCCGGCTGGGATATACTGGAGATTCAGTATGGCCTAATCGATTTATTTGAGGCCGGAGCCGCGGAGGGAAAAGGGGTACTGGAGATGACCGGTGAAGATGTGGCTGCCTTTTGTGACGAATTGCTGCGCAGCGCCAAAACCAACACGGAAAATCAAAGGGAAGCATTTAACCGGGATATACTCAAAAAAGTTAACCGATAATCATCAAAGTGCTTTTTCCATATAAATATCCCCTGTGGAAAGATCCTTCCAATAGAGTTGGCTGCCTTCCAGCAGGATATAGGAATGGCAGCTGCCTTCCTTTGGAATAGAAACAGATCCGGGATTTACATAGGTAAAATCCTCTTTGGATATATAAGCGGGAACATGGGTATGCCCGTTCAAAAGAACTGCGCCTTGTTCCAACGGGGGCGGGGAATCGGGATTATATATATGTCCATGGGTAGCGTAAATCAGCTTGTCCCCTGCATACAGCAGGGCATAATCTGCTAATATAGGAAAATCCAGCACCATTTGATCTACTTCCGTATCGCAGTTTCCCCGCACGCAGCAGATAGACTGCCGCAGGGGATTGAGCATAGCCAGGACGTCCTTGGGGCTGTACTGATCGGGGAGATTGTTTCTCGGTCCGTGGTATAAAATATCTCCCAAAAGCAGCAAGCGGGGGAACCCTTCCAATTTCCAGGCCTCCAGCATTTTGCGGCACCACAGTGCAGAGCCGTGGATGTCAGATGCGATCATTAGTTTCATAATAATCTCCCATTCTCATTTACGTATAAAATCCATCCGGACAAGCTGTTCGGATGGATTCGTTTTCTATATCAAATCCAGGTGCTCACAGTGGAGGAACGCGTTGGCGGACAAAGTACTGGTTACCGGTATAATTGTACTCGCCCCGCATTTTTCGCATTGTACCCTTACGCCGTCATGAGTAATTTCCACTGCATAGTCGTCGCTGGTACCGTCCTTACATTTACAGGAGATTTCCCCTGCCTGCTGTAAATCCCGCACAACAAATTGGATAATATCCAATATTTGCAGATCTGAAAAAATTTCTGTATCCGGTTTTTCTCTGGCGACAGCAAATTCGCTGTATCCTGCTTCTCCAAGAAGCTCTTCCAGTTCTCTGTCTGACTGCTCGGTTGCCGTAGCTACTTCTGCTTCCTTACCGAGGAAACAAATATCGATTCCAGAATAGGCGCAGGGCAGTGCAAACAAATCCTTATCAAAGAAAAGCTGGGTAGATATAGTAAAGCTATGGGGCTGGGGACAAAGAAAACAGGGAACGTTCAGCCGCACTTTTTTATCTTTTCCGTAAAGCAGTGTCATTTCGCTTTCCCCGCAGGGACATTTCAGCCGCAGCATATCGGCTGTAAGGGAAAACACACCTACCAGGCTGGTTACCCAAGTCCCGCATTCAGGACAACGGTATGTTACCGTAGTCCCTTTTTCATTTAAAACCATGATTGCCTCCTGTGCCAAGGCTATATAAAAATGTGCCCGGCAAGTTTTGTGTCAATAGTATATAGTATGCTGAAAACCGGGGACTGCTATTCTTACTCTGCAAAATCCGGAGAATGCCGCTCCACAGCAGCTAAAACGGTCTGATTTTTTGCAGGACTGCTTCGTTTCGCAAGATTTGCACCTCGCCGTTCCAAAGCGGCTCTGGAAATTTCGATATCTTCCGCCGCTTCTCGTTCGTTAAAACATCCAACAGTGATCATATCGCAGTCGCGGATGGTTGCCCACGCGAAATTCAGCCCCACAAAGGGCGTTGTCCTTCCTGCCGCCATCGCCTTGATCACCATGACCGGCTTTTTTGCGTTTCGAATGATGGCGTTTACCGATTCGATTTCCACTTGCATCAAAAAGCCCATGCAGTTATAGATTTGAATGTAGGTTTCTACATCGTATCCGTTTTCATCGCTGTATACAACCAATTCTGGCATATGTGCAGAGAGTCCCGGTACCATACCGGCATCCCGAATCATTTTTGTATAATCGTCCAGGCGATGCATGCAGCGTTTATTTTTGTCCACAAGCTGTTCTGCGGAGTAGTGGTGGATGAGGCAAATTTTCGCACCGCGCCGGGCACATTCCCGAATCGTTTCCTCTGCTTCTTTTCGACCTTCCCGCGTATCGTCTACGTTAATCACAGGTGTATCCACCAAAATCATTTCCTTGCCCCAACGGTCGCTGGTATCCATAACCGATTGATAGATGTGGGGCAGCATACCAAAAGGAGCCATGACCGTATCGATCCCGTGTTCCATAAAAGTATCAAACATGGGATACATAGTCTGGGGGGCGCAGTGCCGCTCTTTGATCATTTGATCGGCCGCGTCGCTGCGGTGGCTGTACCCAGCCATCCAGTTAGACCCGATAATAAAACGGGAGACGGATACATCGCCTACCTGGGTTCTAGGAAAGGGTTCTTGCTTCATAAAACCACGCTCCATCCTTTATTTGCGCTCTGCAAGGGGAACATACGCCTGCCGCTGACGTACACACTTATAGGCTGGACGGATAATTTTTCCGGCGTTCTGCAGTTCTTCCAGACGATGTGCACTCCAACCGGCGATCCGGGATACGGCGAAGATCGGTGTATACAGTTCTTCCGGCAATCCAAGCATCCGGTAGATCATGCCGCTGTAAAAGTCTACGTTGGGACTGACGCCCTTATAAATTTTTCTGGTTTCTGCAATTAATTCAGAGGCGTTAATTGCTGCTCTCTTATACAAGTCGTAATCTTCTTCCATGCCTTTCTCGAAGGAAAGCTTTTTTGCAAATGCTTTTAAAATATCTGCTCTGGGATCGGAAAGGGAATATACAGCGTGACCGATTCCATAAATCAAGCCGCTTTTATCAAAAGCTTCCTTGCGGAGCACCTTGTACAGATAATCCCGGATAGAGGCATCGCTTCTGTCCGGAATATTCTTTTTCATATCGTCAAACATGTGTACCACTTTGATATTGGCACCGCCATGCCGGGGTCCCTTCAGCGAGCCAAGGGAGGCCGCTACAGTGGAATATGTATCTGTACCGGAGGAAGTGACCACATGAGTGGTAAATGTTGAGTTGTTGCCGCCGCCATGTTCTGCGTGAAGTACCATAGCAAGATCCAAGGTACGGGCTTCAATTTCTGTAAAATTCCCATCAGGACGCAGAATGTGCAAAAGGTTTTCTGCCGCAGACAATTCTTCTTTGGGCGCATGGATAAAAAGGCTTTGCTTATCGTGATAGTGAGAATAGGACTGATAGCCGTATACAGAAAGCATTGGGAACAGAGCGATCAGCTGCAGACACTGCCGCAAAACATTGGGCAGGGAAATATCGTCTGCATTGTCGTCGTAGGCATATAGTGTCAGCACGCTGCGTGCCAGAGTATTCATCATATCCCGGCTGGGCGCTTTTAATATAATATCCCGCACAAAGCTGGTTGGCAGGCTGCGATACGATGCCAGCAGGGCGCTGAATTTGTTTAGTTCTTCCTTTGTAGGCAAAGACCCGAACAAAAGCAGGTATACGCATTCTTCAAATCCGAAGCGATTTTCCTTTTGAAATCCAGCAACAAAATCCTTGACGTTGATGCCTCTGTAGCACAATTCACCAGGTACAGGGACGCTTTCGCCATCGATCATTTTGCTGGAAACCACTTCGGATATTTCTGTGAGCCCAGTGAGCACACCTTTACCCTGCAGGTCTCTGAGCCCGCGCTTTACATTATATTCTGTATACATTTCCGGTTTGATTCCGTTGGCGGCGCAGCTCTTATCGGAAAGTTCTTGAATATACGGTGTGATGACCGAATAAGGATTTGTATTCATAATTAGAATCCTTTCTGCATTTATAATAAATGTATTATACAAAAATAAAATGAACTCCGTATGAATGAATACAATATTTACGACATTTTGTGGAAAAAAATGGTTTTGATGTATGGTTTGCACAAATGTAAATCCAAAAAATTCTGTTGGACGCAGTTGTAACTTGAAAATAAGCATGGATAATATGTAAAAGCACCGGCGAAGCGGTGCTTTTATGCAAGTATCGAAAAAGGACGGTAAATCAGCCAATGCGCTCGATTTCCTCTTTGGGGATATCGCCAACACCGGTCATTATATAGGCCGGCCGGTAAGGAAACAGCTTCATTGTTTTCAAATCGGTCACGCCGGAGAGTACCAGTACAGTATCCAGTTCGCTTTCGATACCGGCAACAATGTCCGTATCCATTCGGTCACCCACAATGGCGGCATTTTCTCTATGCACATTCAAATGCTTTAATGCATGCCGCATAATCAGTGGATTGGGTTTGCCGATATAATACGCTTCGACGCCGGTGGTAAGGGTAATGGGGGAGATAAGCGCCCGGCAGGCGGGCATAATTCGTCCCGCATTTGTAGGACCAGTAAGGTCAGAATTGGTACCGATGAGCTTTGCGCCGTTTTGGACAAGCTTTACAGCATGTTCGATTTTTTCATAGTTGATGGATCTGGTTTCACCGAATACTACATAATCCGGATTATAGTCGTTCATACTGAATCCTGCTTCATACAGTGCGTTGACAAGACCAGGTTCACCGATTACGTATGCGCTGCCGCCGGGGCATTGGGTTTTTAAAAAAGAGGCGGTGGCAAGTGCGCTTGTATAGAATTGATTTTCCGGAATCTCTAGCCCCATGCGCAAGAGCTTTGTGGAGAGTTCCCGGGGAGATCGCTCGCTGGAGTTGGTAAGAAAAAGGAATTTTTTATTTTCTCTGCGCATCCAATCGATAAAATCCAGTACGCCGGGGAGAAGTGTATTCCCATGATAGATCACGCCGTCCATATCGATTATGAAAGCTTCTTTGTCGTGCAGGGGTTGTAAAGAAATCATATGTAACAAAAACCTTTCCCATGATTTGTAATGTATAAAATGCAGTGCGGAAATTCTGTATTTTGGCATGCATTATTACAGTACTTGGAAGGGCACAGCTGCTCCTGCCATAATTTTCCCTTGCAATTTTCAGACAATTGTGCTATACTCTTACACGTGTGTTCTTGCAGAGCGACATATTGCAGTGGAAAATTAGGCATGTAAAAGCCTGCTGCTTCATAGATATTATACAATATTTTGTGCTGCTTGTACATACAAAAAAGAAAACATTTCTTTAGAAAATTGGCAGAAAATATGAAAGGTTTTTGTGATTTCATATAGAAGCCGCCCGCAGGTGCGGGAAAAAAATTTGGTGGTGAGCGATTTGAAAAAGAAAAACAGTGCGCATAGCGCAATGTCCGAACTTTTGTCAAAGAGCAATGTAGCAAGTACTGGCAAAAAAGAAACGGTAAAACGGGAAGTGCCTGCCGGCAGAATTTACAGGCAGCCGGTTGCAGGACTCAGGCAGAAGCCCATGTCGGAAACGGCAACCCGGCGTCCGACTCCGAAACGTACAGACAATCCGAGAATGTATACAAAGGCCGCGGTGCGGCCCCATCAGTCCGGTAGGACTGCCCAAAATTTGTCTTCCATGTCCCGTCAGAAGGCGGGCAGACGCGCTGCAATGACTTCTTTTAAAGTAGCCCGTGCAGTGGTGACAACGGTTGTGCTGTTGTGCCTTTGTACAGGGATTATCTCGGCAGTGCTGATTCTGAATCCGGGACAGCCTGACGGCGTGACAGTAGACACAGCGATCGGCGAGAGAGCTGCAGCGCCTGCAGATACTGCAGCCCCATCTGCAGCGGCAGAACCTATGCTTCAGAGAACGGCAGAGGCATCGCTGGAGGATACAGACAGATATACAGTTACTTTTACCTTTTACGATAGAGAAAGTATCACGTGTACTTCCGGCGAGCGGACAGTAGGCGCACTGATCGATTTGCTGGGGATTGAACTAACCGAAACGCAGCAAAGCAATGTGGATAGGGAAGCGGTGATCCAGGCGGACACAACCGTTTCTGTAGATGCTGTTACATATGATACCGTTGCGGTAAACAGCGCGATCCCTTATGAGACGAAATATGTGGACGTGCAAACTATACCCAAAGGAACTACCAAGACACATCAAAAGGGTGTGAATGGTACGCAGACTACTGAATACCAGGTGACATACGTAAACGGCGTAGAAGTGGATCGGGCCTTGACGGCAGAATATACCAGCCAAAACCCTACGGATAACATTGTGTACCGAGGCGTTGGCGGTACGCTGCAGGTAGGCGGTAAGACGTATAATTATTCCTATTACATAGACTGCCGATCTACAGTATATACCGGCGGTGGAATAACGGCTTCCGGTCTTCCTGCCACAGAAAAAGTAATCGCCGTAGACCCTAAGGTAATTCCCCTGGGAACTACCTGCTATATCTCCGGCAGCTATGCCGAAGTGGGATTTCGGACTGCGGCAGATACCGGCGGCGGTATTAAGGGAAACATTATCGACATTTATTATGAATCAGATAACCCATATTTTGCCGGATATGGCTGGCGGAATGTGCGGGTATACATTTTTTAACGAAGGATTGGAGCGGTAGAACCGTGGATTTTTCAAAGCTGCGCGATTTTATGGATTTTCTCTGTGGCTGGCGTATTCCGGGAAATGCCTGTGTCGTTTATTATAAACGTCGGCCTGTATTTCAATATGCTGCCGGATATGCAAATCTCGAAACAGGAGAGAAAATGCATAGTGATGTGCTGATGTACATGTATTCGGCAACTAAGCCGGTTACCTGTGCTGCGGCGCTTACCCTGTGGGAGCAGGGAAAGTTCATTTTGAATGATCCTGTGAAAAAATATCTGCCGGAATGGGCAGATGTGCAGGTGCGGGATACGGATGCTGATGGAAATGCATGTCTGCGGGCGCCTGCAAGAGATGTGACAGTGCAGGATTTGTTCACTATGCAGTCCGGACTGGACTATAATTATCACGCGCCGGCCCTCACAGCGGCCCGGGAGAAATATGCACCCCAGTGTCCTACCAGGGAAATGGTCCGGGCGATTGCAGCGGAACCGCTGCTTTTTGATCCTGGCACCCGGTGGTGCTATGGGTTTTCCCATGACATTTTGGCCGCTTTGGTAGAAGTCATTGCTGAGGAGTCGTTTTGTTCTTACGTAAAGCGGACGATCTTTGATGTGATCGGAATGGACCAAACGACCTTCGGTGCAGATGCCCATCGACGCAGTCAGATGGCTACTTTGTATAACTATAGCGATGAAAAAAATGCGATTCAGAAGGATGCGACGCAAAATAATGATTTTATTTTTGGGTCCGCATATGACAGCGGCGGTGCAGGGATTGTATCTACCGTTTCCGATATGGCTAAGTTTGCCGATGTGATGTGCGGCCGTGGACTTGTACGGGGTGATGTGCGCATATTGGCGCCTCGTACGGTAGATTTAATGCGCAGAAACCATCTGCAGACGATTCCCGCCTCCCTCTCCGGCTTTGCAGGCAATGCGCTGATCGGGTACGGGTATGGCCTGGGGGTACGTACCCTGGTAGATCCGGCGGCGGCAGGCGCGCCGTCACCCGTTGGAGAATTTGGATGGACCGGTGCGGCAGGCGCTTATGTAGTGATGGACCCGGAAAATGAGCTTGCGATGTTCTATGCCCATCATATGACCAATAATCAGGAAGACTTTACTGCTCCGCGGCTGCGGAACATTCTGTATTCCTGTCTTGCGTAAAAGCAAAAAAGAGGGAGTATATCCCTCTTTTTTTGTTTCCCTTACCGGGAGGCCGGAGAAGATCACAAAAGTCAAGTTTTCCATCAAACATCAGTCAATCAAAGCAAATACGACATGGGACACGCCCCGTACCTTTCTAAGCAGCTGCTGGGCATCTGCATTTCGCAGCGTTGCTTCCAAACCGATATAACCGGTGTGCCCGCTGCGGGGAGGCTTTACTTTCAGACCTGCAAAACTGATCCCCATTCTGTGTATGTCGTCTAATACAATATTGACAGAAGCCGGTGCATCCAGTTCAAAATACAGCTTTACAGGAATGGGAGCATGATCCGACAACGCCCTGTCAAAACCTTTTAGGAGGGCAATTACAATCAAAATGATCGCTGTACAGAGAATGGCAGCTTCATAAAAGCCGATTCCGACCGCAAGCCCTACAGAAGCAGTGGCCCAAAGTCCCGCAGCTGTGGTCAGCCCGCGCACATGAGATTTTTGTGTGATTAAAATGGTGCCCGCGCCGATAAACCCGATTCCGGATACCACTTGGGCGGCAATGCGGAGCGGGTCTCCGGAAAAGTGTAGCACTTGCACGGCAAAAACGCCGGTGAGAACAGTCATAGCAGCGCCCATACATACCAGTATATGGGTACGGAATCCTGCCGCGTGTCCATTTTTTTCTCGCTGAAGACCGATGGCTCCGCCCAGGACCATGGAAAGCAGAATGCGTAGAATGGTAGTAGTGAGATTGCATTCCCGGAGAAAATCAAGTATTTGGGAGGGAGTCATAAAATTTCCTTTCTTTTTGCTTAATTTTGCCTGCTCAGCATTTGAATACTCAGATACAGCATATGCAAGACCGCGTCAAATGCGCCGATTGATTTTTTGCGCATTTCGTACATAAAAACCGGTAATAAGCATTACCGGTTTTACTTATATATTATTATTCCGTTTCACTGGAAAACTGCTGACAAAATTTTTTATAACAGGTTTTACAGCAAACATCTTTCCCGCTTTCTTCCAAGGGCCCCACATATACGGTAGAGGAATTGCTGATATGTTGACAATCCAGCCATAAATGAAACACTTTTCCGCCATCAGTCCAATAACAATGGGGCTGTAAAAACGCACGCGGTCCTCTATCTCCCACGAAAATGATTGTTTGTCCATCCCTCACGATTGACTTTATAGAAACTGTATTGTGAATGGCTCCTGCAATGGTAGAAAGAATCACCAAAGCAGCAAGCACGATACCTGCAAATTTGATGCGTTGGACCCGCTTGCTTTTTCTGCATCTTTTCTGAACATATTGACTGAAAAAGAATGCCTCTCCTTCTTTTTGCACACTGGTGTTATGAACAATTCCATCGGTGTCCAGATGATCCAGATAAATATGCCCTATTTCGTGAAGCAGAACATCAACTGTATCGTCAGCAGACATATCCATACAAAGGAAAACATATTTTTCCTTCGGTGTATAATAAATAAAGCTTTTCGTATACAAATGTAATTGTGTTGTTTGAGTCTTATTCAGAAGCGCACATACTTCCGGACTGTTTTTTACATTGCTCCGATAATCCACAACATAAAAATCCAAAGATTCAATAATTTCCCGCAGCCGCGTAACGGTAAGGGTATCTTTCGCTAGTTCATATTTTTTGATAAAAGCAGCTGCACGCCTTCTTATATTCTTTTGCATTTTTTCACCCCGGAAACATTTTATACCATTATACGACAAAATGCAATAAATTTCGCGGCGCGTAAGAAATTATTTTTTGGGTCTTTTTATTTTTCGCAAATAATGATCGATTTCAACATCGTCAAATTGCGCAGATCCATCTACAGAAATAGGGCCAGAGCCGTATGCAGCGATTCTCGGACTGGCTCCGGTACGTCCCGAAATAGGCACATAGGTACTGTTTTTTTGCTGCGAAAGTGAAGCGTCTTTTTCCTGCCCAATCCCCAAAAGGGTGTCCACCGCCTCCTGCATTTTTTCATTGGCGCGGTATGCCTGAATTAAGGAGATTTCGTGCCGGGACAAAGAAATGGTTTCTTCCGCAGGAGAAGTCATTCCTGTCAGTTCCTCTACTGTGGTATTTAAAAAAACTGCAATTTCGGGAAGCCTTTTCTTAGGATTCACTGACACCGATTTTCCAATTGGTCACCGTTTGCTGGGTAACCTTCAGATAGTTTGCCAGATCTTTTCCAGTCTTGCCCTGCCTGGCCATACGTTCAAAAATTTTATTAAGTTCCATAAATGCCGCACTCTTACCTTAAAATTTGTCGAAAAAACAAGAAATTTGTAAAAATATGTTGACAATACAAGAAACTTGTAATATACTGTACCCATGAAAGCGGGTGCGATTAAAAGAAACAGGATAGATCAGTGGATCTTTAAAATTGTATCAACTGATGCCTGCAGATCTGGATTGTCTCTATAGGCCCTTATGACATCTTTCTCATGAGCAGTAATCGTATCATCGTCTACCTTCGGCTGGGAACAGGTTGCGTCTGTCCAGCAAAGCAGATAGGCGGGACTGCATTTTAAGGTTTCTGACAGTTTTAGTATTGTTTGATACTTGATATTTGCAATCGCCCCGCTTTCATACCTTTGAACGGTAGCTTCTTTGACGCCGATTTGCTCTGCAACCTGCGCCAGGGTCAGTCCTAACTGACGTCGTCTTTTCCTAAGCCGCTCCTGCAGCATCTCCATTCAATCACCCACCTTTTCATCTATGATAACATTAACTGTTTTTATATGCAACATAATTTCGTATTTTTGCAACATAATTTCCTGATTTTTTCAAGTGCAGCAATACTTTTAGCAGGATTATGCGTAGCAAAATGAATTTTTAATATATAGGATAAATGAAATATAAAATATGTTAACATAACATATATAATGTTTTTTTATTTTTTTTGACGCAAACTTACCTGGTGCGTAAGTATTTTACCGACTGCAATGTGTGAGGTTTGTATGGCAAATTTTAATTTTAATAAAGTGACCATTGGGGGAAAGCTTACGAGAGATCCGGTACTGTACAAAACGATATCTGGAACCAATACAACCGCTTTCAATGTAGTAATTGGAAAGCACGGTACGCGTGGAGAATCTGTGTTTGTACGCGTAGCGGCATGGGGAGAAACCGCAGAATTTATTGTTCGGCATTTTCGGGAAGGAGATTCCATTTGTATTGTGGGAAGCCTTTCCAGCCGATTTTGGATAGACAAACATGGACAAAGGCAGCAAAGGACACAAATCCATGCGCAGGAGGTGTTTCTTGTGGATACCTTTTCCATGCAGCTTTCTCTGGAAGAAATGTCGGATGGTAAAGAAACATCGTTCTAATGCCGCGGAACCTAAGATGGGAGGTGAGAAAGAGGGGATATGTCCCCTCTTTATTATTATATAAAAATTACTCGTATTAAATCTTCATGTAAGGAGACTGCTGCAAGACTGCGGGACAGCTGACGATATCACCATACGTCCTGGTAAAACCAGGGTGCTTTCCCAGATTTTCACAAGTGAAACGCCACGGAGGGGGCTGTTTGACTTTCTGCAAATTCGTCCAAACAGTGGCAAAATGACATTTATATATTTATATAATGTAGAAAGCATAAAGCATAGCAGAGAACTGCAGGACATATAATAGAAGACAGTAACAGACATATTTTGGAGGAACAGATGAAAAACAGAACCAAATTTTTGTCGGGCTTTGTTTCCATGTCTCTTGTTTTTTTATTTATAGCTGCACTATTTGGTGGGATGCGGGGACTGCTTTACAGAAATCAAAGCACGATTGCCGCAGATGCGCCGGAAGATGCCGTTATGCTTGTGATTGATCCGGGACACGGGGGAGAAGACGGTGGATGTTCTTCTGCAGATGGACTTTTGGAAAAGGATCTCAATTTATCGATTGCCGAAGATGTCTCTGCAATTTTAAATGCGGCAGGATACCCCTCTGTTCTCACACGAACAGAAGATACGCTGCTGTATGATATGTATGGGGATCGAACGGATTACAAAGGGTATAAAAAAATTTATGATTTAAAAAACCGGATGCGCTTCACAGAGGAGACCGGGGCAAAATACTTTGTTAGCATACATATGAATAAGTTTCCGGATCCCCAGTACAGTGGACTGCAGGTGTATTATTCGCCCAATGATCCGGGAAGTATACAGATGGCGGATATGATCCAAAATTATGTGCAAAAATACGTTCAACCGGAAAACAGCCGCGAGACAAAAAAATCCAATAAAGGAATTTATCTGCTCCATCGGATGAAAATCCCAGCTGTGCTGGTGGAATGCGGGTTTCTGTCCAATACAGAGGAGGCGGCGCTTCTTTCAGACGCATCCTACAGAAAAACACTTAGTCTGGGAATTGCCTGTGCAATTATGGAGTATTGTACGGGGGATGTCGCAGAAGGCTGAAGGAACACGAAATGGGAAAATCTTTCTTGCAATGCATAGGAGAATATGGTACAATAAATACGATATACATTGCAGATGGAGAGGTGCGGCCTATGAAATCCCCAAAAGAGGTTTATGTATGTTCCCAGTGCGATTTTCAGAGTCCGAAATGGTATGGGCAGTGCCCATCCTGCAATGCGTGGAATACTTTTGAAAAAGAAACCTATCAGCCTCCTGCATCCAGTAGTTCAGCCAAAGCAGGCC
>CANQWE010000054.1 GCA_947627475.1 uncultured Clostridia bacterium | reverse complement strand
TGGAGAAACTGCCGAAGAGCGGCGTGCTGCGGGTAGCCGATTTGTGCTGCGGGAAAAGTTATCTGAGCTTTGCGATATATCACTATCTTACCGCCATACAAAAGCGGGAAGTCATAATGGACTGCGTAGATCTGAAGGAAAGCGTCATGCAGGACTGTGCAAAGATCGCCGCCCAGTGCGCTTTTACCGGTATGTATTTTCGCGCAGGGGACGTATCCAAATTTCACGCGGATGCGCCCGTGGATCTGCTGATCAGTCTGCATGCATGTGACACAGCTACAGATCTTGTATTGGATAAGGGAATTGCGCTGGGTGCGCGGGTGATCCTTGCTACACCATGCTGTCACCGGCAGCTGAGCAGGGAACTGAACTGTCCTTCCCTATCCTTTATTGCCCGCCATCCTGTTTTAAAATACAAATTCTGCGATGCTGCAACAGACGCGCTGCGTGTGCTCCGTCTGGAGGCATGCGGATATACCTGTGACGCGCTGGAATTTACAGATCCGGAGGATACACCAAAAAACGTGCTGATCCGGGGAGTACGGCGGAGCGATATTATAGATTACAAGGGCAGCAGAGAAGCGCAGTACAGAGCGGCTTATACCTACCTCACAGGCAGAGAGGCAGCAGCTCTTCCCATAGAAAAATAGGAGGAATCATGACTATGACAGAGTCCCCAATTTTTGATAAAGATATCGATTCCGCACTGCGTTTGGAAGCGCTGGAGGAAGTGGTTCCAACAATGGAGGAGACAGCTCTTTCCCATGAATATGTAAACAATCATATCCATACCACATATTCCTTCTCACCATATACACCGTCAGCCGCTGTATATGCGGCAAAAAATGCCGGCCTTTCAACGGCCGGTATTATGGATCATGACAGCGTGGCCGGATGCAGAGAGTTTTTGCAGGCAGGAGAAATTCTTTCCATGCCTGTAACGGTTGGATTCGAATGCCGCACCTCTGTGGCGGGGACGGCTCTTGCAGGCAAACGGCTGAATAATCCGGATCAAAAATCTGTAGCATATGTGACGCTGCATGGAATTCCCCATCAGAATTTGGATTTATGCGAAGCAGCTCTGGCGCCTCTGCGAAAAAAACGCAACGAAAGAAACCGCAGAATGTGTACAAAAATCAACGAAATTTCTGCTCCTTTTGGGATTACCATGGATTTTGATCGGGATGTGCTCCCTCTTTCCGCATATGCACAGGGAGGAAGCGTGACAGAGCGCCATGTGCTGTACGCGTTGGCAACCAAAATTGCAGGAGGGACAAGCAGGGACGCAGCTGTGCAAAAGGTCGGCGAGCTGTGTCAAATGGATCCCGCCGATAAGGCGCTGGAAAAGCTTTGCAGCGCACCAGATCAGTATTATTTATATGACATGCTGGGCATTCTCAAAAGTCATTTGGTTTCCAGAATTTATATAGATGCCGATGAAGAACTGCTGCATATCCGGGATTTTATCAGACTGGCGAATCAAGTCGACGGTATTGCGGCATATGCCTATCTGGGAGATGTAACACAGAGTCCAACAGGAGACAAAAAAGCCCAGCAATTTGAAGACAGCTATCTGGATCTGCTGTTTGATGAATTGAAAAGGCTTGGATTTCACGCAGTCACATATATGCCCTCCAGAAATTCCCGGGCCCAGCTGGAGCGGGTGATGGGGCTTTGCAGACAATACGACTTTTTCCAGATCAGCGGTGAGGATATTAACTCCCCCCGTCAATCATTTTTGTGCGAGGCCATGCGGGAATATCCCCATTTGATTGATGCAACCTATGCATTGATCGGTCACGAGCAATATGCAACATTCCACCCGGGGAAAGGAATGTTTACTTCCGGAGCCACAGAACCCCTGCAGGAGCGGATCAAAAAATATGCCGCGTACGGTAGGCAATATAAAAACAGAAAGGAGCAGTCCGAATGAATCAATTACAGCTGGCAGAACAAATGGCTCCCGCCATTCGTATGATCTATGCCCCAGACGGAAGGGCAGTCGTGTCTTACTCCAAGGAGGGAGACGAAGACGCATCCCTGTATACCTGTGAAAGCAGGTGGAAAGAGGATTTTACCGCTTTTTGCAACGGGAATACGGCAGACAAGGAAACCGTTCAAGTGGATGGGATCGGCTATTTTACAGTGAAAAGAGAAAAAAACAGCGAGGCGCTTTCCGGAAAAATTGCAGTGGTAACTGGGAGCGCACAGGGCTTTGGCGCACATATTGCCCAGTATCTTTGCAGCATGGGTGCAAGAGTGGTCTTGGCGGATATGAATTACGACGGCGTATGTGCGCGTGCTGCCGACCTGTCTAAAACATATGGAGTCGCCACGCTTCCCGTTTTGGTGAATGTGTCTAATGAGGATTCTGTTCGGGAAATGATTCAAAAGACCGTTCTTTCTTTTGGCGGGCTGGACATTTTTATCAACAATGCGGGGATTGTTCGTGCGGGAAGCCTGGAAGAAATGACGAAAGAGAATTTTGAGCTGGTCACTTCTGTGGATTACACTGCCTATTTCCTGTGTGTCAAGTATGCCCATGAAGATACAGCGTGTATGTGCGCCGGACTATATGGCGGACATTATTGAAATCAACTCCAAATCCGGTTTGGAAGGAAGCAACAAAAACTTTGCTTATGCCGGCGCAAAATTCGGAGGAATCGGACTTACCCAGTCTTTTGCACTGGAGCTTGCACCATACGGCATCAAGGTAAATGCGATCTGTCCCGGTAACTTTTTGGACGGCCCCCTTTGGTCTGATCCGGAACGGGGATTGTTTGTACAGTATTTAAAGGCGGGAAAAGTGCCCGGCGCCAAAACAGTCGCCGATGTGCGCGCCGCTTATGAGGCAAAGGTGCCCCTGGGCCGAGGATGCCGAGCGGAAGACGTGAACCGGGCAATTGCTTATATTATAGCGCAGCAATATGAGACGGGACAGGCGCTTCCTGTGACGGGCGGCCAGACGATGCTGAATTGAGGATGAGGATACCTATGAAAAAACGCGGGCGGTTGTTTCTTATTTCTTTCTCTATCGTGCTGATGTTGACGGGATGTTCTTCATCTGAAAAAGAGGTGCACGGAACCTGGTATGTGGACAGCGGCGACGTGCGCAATATCATTCAGTTTTATGAAAATGACAATACGGATACGGACAATGCGTTTATCTGGGCAGTATACGACATTGCAGCGGACGAACGCAGCTCTGTAGAAACAGGAACGTATGCGATAGGAGACGGAACCATCACATTTTCCTATGCCAGCGGCATTGTCGTTACTTTAGAATATACGAAAAACGGCGATCGGCTAACTTTGGTTATGGATGGCTCTGCAGTAGAATTTCAGCTGTTTGAGCTTGCAGATACAACGGCAGAAAAGTAGCATAAAAAGCTCTCTCATCAGAGAGAGCTTTTTTACAGCGCAATAGTATACTAAACTTTTATTTAAAGAAATGGGATTTATCTATCAAAGGGTTTATTGAATGAGCCGATCTCAATTAGATTTCCTTCCGGATCTGCAATATAACATGTTCTCTGTCCCCAAGGTGCAGTAGTTGGCTCTAATATAGAAACTGCCCCTTTTTCCATTACTTCTTTATACTTTTCATCAACCTCTTCGAATGTATCAACATATAAGGCGATTTCAAAATGTCCATTGATTCCTTTTAAATACGCATACTTTCTGTGAGTCATTTTCTCAAAATTCTCTCTGCCGTACATCATAAACAATGTTCCGTCTTTGATTAAATAGACATTTTGCGTATCTTCTGTTTCCTTAATTTCAAATCCTAAAGCATCTCTATAAAATCGAATCATTTCAGCCATATCATTTACAAAAAGGCCTATTCCATCTAATTTCATAATTTCTTCTTCGCAATTTCTATTTTTTATTGATTATATAAACAAAATCGATTTATAACTGCTTACAAGTATTTATACAAATAAGAAAAATCTGGATTTACAAAGGTTTTCACGGCTCCGCTTGTATCTTCTCATATTGCCGCATAAGTTGGTTTTATAAAGTCGGGTACCATTTTAGCACCACAAATAAGGCAATAAGCATACGCACAGGGCTGTAATTATCGTACTCACAAAAACGATTAGAACGCCTTTGTTGTACGCCTTTAAGTTTTACGCATTAGATGCTCAATGATCCTTGCAGGAAAGTGGGAATATCTCAAACCCACATCAAACTGGGAGTTACATAAATACGGTTTTCATAACCCTATTTTTTAAATATTGGCTGAAAGCATCAAACATATTTTGTGAAATTTGCTTCGGGTAACTCATTATAACCAGACTGTGCCCACCATTTTCTTTATGATATGGCGGGTGAACGTGGCTATAGGAATTTTGTACAAAACCACATCTTTCATAAAACCTTTTCCTACGCTTAGAAATATAATCATCAGGCGGGTCAATCTCAAGAAGCAATATCTTGTGTTGTTCCATTAAAAGAGCTAATGCTTTCTGTCCATATTGTTTATTTCTCATTTCCGGTAAAATACAAA
The DNA here is from genome assembly GCA_947627475.1 of uncultured Clostridia bacterium. Classification (GTDB taxonomy): domain Bacteria; phylum Bacillota; class Clostridia; order Oscillospirales; family CAG-272; genus Avispirillum. Next base: position 8,942 of record CANQWE010000054.1, on the reverse strand, counting down.
AATGCTCAACATAAATAAAATCTGCGCTCTCCCAATATAAAATCAGGCCAACAAAAACATTTTTATCATATACCAAACAAAAATGATATTCGCTGTCGCTTAAAATTTCTTCTTGTGAAAGTTTTTCTCTCTGCTCATAATACGGAAAACTAATTTGGTACAAATTTAATGCCGCATCATACATAGTATGTGATATATCTGTGATTCGTTTTAAATGCACCTTTATCGTCTCCTTCAAATTCCAATTTGTCGCTTTGAATGGAAATAGAATAGCATCTATATATAGATTTTTCTATAACTTTCCTCATTTGTATGAAGTAGCAGGGCCAGCCACACCCACGTCAACAGTCAAGATGAACGGGCTACGCCACCATTGACAAATGCGTCTGCGCCTGCTTATGTGGCAGACAAGAGGACGAAAACAAGAAGGGCTTTCGCCCTTGTATAGTCTTCGTATCATTTTATATTACTATAGGAAATCTGAGCACTATTTAGGCACCAAAGCGGCAAAATCCATTGCTATTTTGGGTGCCTCAAGACGCAAAAAAGTCAGCATTGGCAAAAGGATTCACAATCTAACAATTTCCGTCAACGGAAATCCAAATACTATTTTTTATAGTGCAAACCGGCCATCCATTGTTTCTGCAAGAACTGGATCATGGGTTACAAAAAGCACTGTTTTTTTCTGTGCCTTTTCCCAAATCAAGGCGAGTACAGACTTTGCTGTTTTCTCATCTAACCCTGCAAGGGGTTCATCTAACAGAAGCGTATCAAACGGTGCGGCCAATGCTCTGGCCAAGGCCACTCTGCGCTGCATACCGCCGGAAAGCGCATGGGGATATGCCGGCGACTCCTTTTCCAGACCAACAGCAGTCAGCGTCGCATGCGCTGTATCCCTATCGGATACAAGCGCCACATTTTCCTGGGCCGTATACCAGGGAAACAATCGCGGTTCTTGAAACAGATAAGAAATACGACCGGCCCCCGTAACTGTACCTGTATAGGTTTCCAGCCCTGCAATGATTCGTAGAAGCGTTGTTTTTCCCGCGCCAGAAGGACCGGTCACTGCATAAATCCCCTGGGAAAAACAGGCGCTGCGATCCTGCAGCACGATTTTTTCTCCATAGGACTTGCCTACATGTGATAATTCAAGCATCCGGTGTCCTCCTGTCTTGCAATCCCATACTGCTTTTTAGTTTGGTGCAGAGAAAGGCAAAAAGATTTTCTAAAAGCAGACTGAGCAAAATGACTGTAATGGTCCAGGCAAAAAGCTCTGCGGTTTCCAGGTATACTTTGGATTCGTACAGAGACGTTCCAATTGCGGACCGGGGTGTACACAGCACCTCTGCCGCCACTCCCGCTTTCCAGGCCAGTCCCAGGCTGGTCTGAAAACCGGATGCGAAGGAGGGAAGCACTGTAGGCAGATAAAACGCCCGCAATTTTTTCATAGGAGAAAAGGAAAACACCTGCATCATTTCCAGAAGCCCTTTGTCTGCGCTTTCAATGGCTGTGGTCACACTGTTCCAAATTACCGGCAAAACCATCAGTGCGGCAGCAAAAGAGGGAACTTGGCCGCGTCCGATCCATACCAATGCCAAAACAATAAAAGAAGCTACCGGAGTACTGCGAATTACTGTAAGAAGAGGTGCCACAAGTAACCGTGCGCCAGGCAAAAAAACAGTCAGGACAGCAAGCAGTACCCCCAAAACTGCGCCTATAAAAAGTCCGGCTGTTATGCGGATGAGAGACCATACGCACTGCATCCAAAAAGCGCTGTCTCGGATAAGAGATAGCAACTTCTGTCCAGCAGCAAAAGGGGAAGGGAGAAGCACCTCCTTGCCAACGAGCAAGGAGGCACCCCACCAGATTCCAATCCAGAACAGGGTTACTGCTGCATATTTCAATATTTTTTTCCAAATATGCATTTCAGGTTCTCCCTTTTTACAGTTACACAAAAATTATTTTGCTATATAGTAAATGCTATCGTCCGGTACCGCTCCGCCCACAGAAGCTGCATCATAGGAGTGGAGAATCGTATAAAAAGATGCAAGGCCTGCAGCCATTTTTTCTCCATCTTCGTACACAATGTTGCTGCCGGGAATTGCTGCCTGTGCAATTTTTGCAGCGGGAATGATTCCTTGTTCTGCAATAATTTGCGCAGCAGCCTCTGAATCCTTTTCCACATATTCTATGCTTGCCTTATACTCGTCCAAAAATGCTTTTACTTCAGCAGGATGCGCCTCGGCCCAGGTATTGTTCACGATTACACACCCCATATACAAAGCGGGATCAACATTATTTTCCCCGCAAGCATCCTCCCATACCTGGGTCAGATCCAGCGCTGCACGAAGCCCCTCCGGTGCATCTGCGTTGTTCAGTACTGTTGTCACTTTAGGCTCCGGCAAAACTGCCAAGTCGATGGTTCCTGCAGCAAGGCCGGTAGCAACTACGTCGTGGTTGGCTTCGTAAACTACTTCGCAGTCCACATCAAAGGTATCCAAAATGTAATTCAATACGTACTCCGGCACACTGCCTTGGCCGGAGGAGTAGATTGTCTTTCCTTCCAGATCAGAAATAGACTGGATGGTGTCTCCGTTTTCGATTAAGTGAAGCACGCCCATGGTATTTACAGCCGCAACGGAAATAGCGCCTTCTGTCTTAGCATACAGCACTGCTGCAAGGTTTGTAGGAACAGCAGCAATTTCAAAATTTCCCTGAATAATATCTCCTTTAAATTCCTCTGCAGAGGCTGCCAACTGAAATTCATAGGAAAGCGCCGCGTCTCCGGCAGCACTGTCGTGCATCAGTTTGGCAAATCCCATGCCGGTAGGGCCTTGGAGGGCCCAGACACGCACCGGATCTTTGGAAAGCTCCTGGGTAGTATCCGGCGCTGCAGTAGTTTCTTCTTTGACTGTAGTCTCCTCGGTCTTTCCGCCTTCACCGGAACAGGACGCGAAGAGTCCGACACACAAAATCATTGCAAGTGTTAGCGCAATTAGACGTTTCATAAAAAACCTTCTTTCATAAAATAAATATTATTGTATCATCAGCTCCAGCTTTTCCAGCTGAAGCGGTGTTACCTTTTTCTTTTCTCTTTTGATATATCCGTCTGCACACAGGCTGTCCAGTGCCCGATAAAGGGAGGCTCGTCCCACACCCAACCGCTCGGACAGCTCTCCATAAGAGGTGTCCAACTCCCAACTTCCGTCCGAGCCAAGGGGTAGATGCAACAAATACAGAACCAAACGCTCCTGGACGCTACCGGCAGTAAATGCTGTGATTTTGCGATTGAGAAAAGAGATTCGATCGGACAAAAACGCGATGTAATTTTGTGCTGCTGCAGGTTCCTGCAAACATATTTCCAGCACCAGCCGGTCAGGTATATAAAAGACCTGGCATGCCCGCAGGGACCGCACACAGGTGCGATAGTTTCGTTCCCGGGAAAATAGGGAAGCGGCTCCAAAGGAATCTCCTGCCGTTATTGTGCGCAAAAGCACTGGGTGTCCTTCATCTCCGGATATAATTTGTGCACTTCCATCCAATAATACGGCAAGCCCTATGGGCTTTTCACGGGTAGAAAGAAGAATCTCCCCGGCAGAATATTTCTGTACAATTCCTTTATCCAGAATGTGGAACTTCCAATCCAGTACAGCAAAGTCCATACTTTGAAAAAGGAAAAGGGAGGAAACTTTCTCCAGAATCGTTTCATGCATAATGGATCTCCGAAAAGTACAATTGTCTCATATGAGACAATTGTACTATAACAAAAAAATTTTTCCGCGTCAATAGCCATAGAAAATAATAATGTGAACAATGTGTAAACATATGGAAATGTATTGAAATCCCGGGTAAAATATAATAGAATATATAAGGCTATAAGCGGATATAAAAAAGCCTATTGGCAAATTGGAGGTTTAAAAATGACATTGCTTGTCTTGGCTGCCGGAATGGGGTCCCGTTACGGTGGGCTCAAACAAATCGATCCCTTTACAGAACACGGAGAATTTATTATTGACTTTTCCGTATTCGATGCACTGCAGGCCGGATTTGACCGGGTGGTGTTTATTATAAAAAAAGAGAATTATGAGGATTTCCGGGAAACCATTGGAATGCGTCTGGAAGGCAAAGTGAAGGTAGAATATGCTTTTCAGAGCATGGATTATCTGGTTCCTGCAGATAAAATCCTGCCAGAGCGCACTAAGCCTTGGGGAACGGCGCAGGCGATTCTGTGTGCAGAAGAGGTAGTTGGAAACGATACCTTTGCAGTAATCAACGCGGATGACTTTTACGGCAGAGACGCATACAACAAGGCCGCCGCATTTTTGAAGGGCGCCGCCGAAAAAGCAGAAAATACCTACGCTATGATCGGATACCGTCTTGGAAATACCCTGACGGACAATGGAAGTGTTGCCAGAGGCGTATGCGTGACAGAAAACGGGTATCTTTCTGAAATCGTAGAACGCACAAAAATTTATAAAACATCCCAGGGCGGCCGCTTCGAGGACGAGAAGGGCGAGACCATTGAGCTTCCCGCGGATACAGTAGTATCCATGAATTTCTGGTGTTTTACGCCTGCTGTATTTGCCGACACAAAGAAATATTTTAAAGAATTTTTAAACGATCCCAGTCGGGATCCTCTGAAAGGAGAATGTTTCCTGCCCAATGTGGTCGGTCAGATGAAAAACGACGGTCTTTGTACCGTTGCTGTAATTGAAACTTCCGCCAAATGGTTTGGCGTCACCTATGCGGACGACAAGCCAGGCGTTGTGGAACAAATTCATGGGATGATCGCAAACGGAACGTATCCCAAGGGCCTTTGGAAATAAAGCGAAAGGAAACGAATGCAATGGCTATTTTAATTACGGGCGGAACAGGTTTTATCGGATCTCACACCGTTGTGGAACTGATTCAGGATGGCAGAGAAGTGGTGATTTTGGACAACCTGTCCAACAGCAAACGCTGCGTGTTGCAGCGCATTGAGGAAATCACAGGCGTGTTGCCGAAATTTTACGAGGCAGATCTGCTGGACTATGCTGCAACGGAAAAAATTTTTCAGGAAAACGATATTGATTCTGTTATCCATTTTGCAGGACTGAAGGCAGTGGGGGAATCTGTAGAAAAGCCCCTGGAATACTATCACAACAACCTTACAGGAACGCTTCATCTCTGCAGTCTGATGCGTAAATATGGGGTGAAACGGATCGTATTTTCTTCCTCCGCTACGGTTTATGGTTCTCCTGCGGAGATTCCGATCACAGAGAACTGCCCCAAGGGTATTTGTACAAATCCTTATGGATGGACGAAGTGGATGATTGAACAGATCCTCACCGACATTGCAAAGGCAGATCGGGACATGAGCGTTATCAATCTGCGGTACTTCAATCCTATCGGCGCTCATGAAAGCGGTCTGATCGGCGAAGATCCTCAGGGAATTCCCAACAACCTCCTTCCTTATGTGTCTAAGGTTGGTGCAGGCAAGTTAGAGTGCCTGACCGTGCATGGAGATGATTACGATACACCGGACGGAACAGGCGTGCGGGATTATATTCACGTAGTAGATTTGGCGCAGGCCCATTTGAAGGCACTGGACTGGACTTTGGCAAACAAAGGTGTGGACACATTCAATGTTGGCACCGGTAACGGATATTCTGTTCTGGAAATTGTCCATGCTTATGAAAAAGCCAGCGGCAAAAAAGTTCCCTATAAAATCGGACCGCGCCGTGCAGGGGATATTGGAACGTGCTATGCCAGCCCGAAAAAAGCATTTCAGGAGCTTGGCTGGAAAGCGCAGCGGGGGATAGAAGAGATGTGCACAGATCTTGCCCGTTGGCAGGAAATGAACCCGGATGGATATCCGGACGAATAAAATCATATTGCGGGACGCCAGGCAGGCGTCCCGCAATATATAGAGGAGAGCGAGCATGATCAAAAAGGAATACTTTGGAAAAGCGCCGGAGGGAGGAGACGTATATGCATACACGCTGGAAAACGACTCCGGCGTGTCTGCCAAAATTACGAATTTCGGCGGGATTATTATCAGCCTTTGGGTAAAGGATAAAAATGGCGAGCGTCGGGACATAGTCTGTGGATTCGATGATCTGGACGGCTATCTGCAGGCGGACGGCTATCAGGGAGCGCTAATTGGTCGGGTAACCAACCGAATCAGCGGTGCCTCCTTCCAGCTGGACGGGAAAACGTATACCCTATGCCCCAATTTTGGTACTTTCTCTGCCCACGGCGGTAAAATCGGATGGAATCGACGTATATGGGGCGCGAGACCGATTGACGGCGACGAACCATCGCTGGTTCTTACATATGTAAGCCCGGATATGGAGGAAGGCTACCCAGGCACTCTTGTTGTTACAGTGACTTACCAGATCACTGCGGCAGGCGGTTTATCCCTTCATTATGAAGCATATACAGATAAAAAGACCATCCTCAACATGACCAATCATGCTTATTTCAATTTGGACGGCTATGATGCAGGTTCTGTTGCAGAACAGGTCATGTGGATTGATGCGGACACCATGAACGAGCATGATGCCGACATCATTCCTACGGGAAAAATCCTGCCCGTGCAGGGAACACCCTATGATTTTACTACGCCCAAAGCAATCGGCAAAAATTTCGACAGCGATTCGGATATGGAAAAGCAAGCGGGCGGATATGATAACAATTATATTTTCAACAACTATGACGGTCAGCTTCACCTGCGTGCCAGCCTGTATTCCGAGGCGTCCGGTATCAAAATGCAGGTGCATACCAATCAGCCCTGCATTGGTATTTACACGGCCAACATGCTGAGTCCCGACGATGTCCCCTTTAAGGGGGGTGTAAAGCAGATGCCGCGTGGTGCGGTCTGCTTTGAAACGCAGAAAATGCCGGATGCGGTCCATCATCCGGAGTTTACAGATACTACCCTTTCTCCAGGGGAATATTACAATTATACAACGGTTTTTCAATTTAAAACGGAGTTTTAAGAAAAAATCGGCGGATTTAATCCGCCGATTTTTGATAGGTACCAAAATATGCAGCCGGAACTTCTCCTACAATGACTGTTTCGCTTGCCAACACTTTTGTTGAAACATTTACTGTTTCAGTATGTCCATGATACAGTATTGTCAGATCAATAGAAACAGTCACATAAATCCTGTGACAGGTCTGATTGAGTCCGGCGGACTCAAACTGGCTTTCCGTGTCCACTAGAAGACCGCCTGCACTGACGACATACAGCTTTATGGGGATGCCTTTTCCGGAAAAAATACTGCCCCCTATTACAGAGCCAAGGGGGATCTGCAGCTGCACGCGAAGGTCCTTCGTTTCCTCTGTCAGTGCTTCTGTCAGCTGGGCACGAAATACAGCAAGTTCTTTTGTATTAGTAGACATAGAGAGAATCTTTCCGTCCAGGTCCCGGTGTATTTCAGAGAGACTATCTGTATCCTTTTGGGAGGCAGCTGCAAATATGGTATCTTCTATCGCTGCGGTAGCGGCAGTAACTGCTTTATTTTTGGCAAGAGGCCCCATAGAATCAAACAACGCAGTGTCCAGCAAATAATACCCAACGCTTATAATCAGCAAAACGATTAGCAGACTATATATCCACGTATCTTTTTTCTGTATTTTCACAAATGCACCTACTTTTCTAAATTACTATATTATTAGTATATGATTTTATTAAAAAAAGGTTAATTTCTGGAAAAAAGTACATACTTTTTTATGGACAGACTGGGAAATATCTGTTATACTAATGAAAAACCTTACAAAAATGACTATGAGTGGCGCAATATTATGAAAGTTATAAAAATTCCCTCACAGGGGTATGAATCCAACTGCTGGCTCCTGTTGGACGAAGAAAGTAAAGCCTTTGTAATTATCGATCCTTCTGCCAGCATTGAAAACATTCTGCAAAGTGTGCGGCAACGGGGACTGGATGAAAAAAAACTACAATATATCCTCCTGACCCACGGACATTTTGATCATATTTTGTCTGTAGATCTTTTAAGGGAGGCCACCGGCGCTCCTGTTTTAATTCATGCAGGAGACGAAAGTTTTCTGACAAATGCAGAGCATAATGCATATAAGCCGCTCTTCCGCAGGGACCTGACGATGCAGCCGGCAGACCGCATTCTCCAGGACGGGGATCTTCTCCCCTTTGGAAGCGGCACAATCCGTGTAATGTCCACCCCCGGGCATACACAGGGAAGTGTATGCTATATCATAGAAACTGTTATGTTTACCGGCGATACTTTATTTGATCAGGATATCGGTCGTACAGATTTATATGGCGGCAGCATGGACCAGCTGCAAAAAAGTTTGCAGGCGATTGCCGCCATGGAAGGAAATTACATGGTTTATCCCGGTCACGGTTCTGTAACCACATTGGAAAAACAACGGGCATACAACCCGTATCTTTGAATGTTTTAACCCTTACAGTGAAAGGCCATATAACTATGAACACATTTGATCTTGCCGCGCTTTTGTTTCCAGACGTAACCATGTCCCCGGAAGAAGCAGAAACGCTATATCCTGCACGTACTTTGCCTGAGGGGGCAAAGGTTACCCGAGTGGCTCCTTCGCCCACCGGCTTTGTCCATTTCGGTACTTTGTTTCCCGCTTTTGTATCCGAACGTCTGGCACATCAAAGCGGGGGAACGTTTTATCTACGCATTGAGGATACAGATAGTCTGCGGTACGTTCCGGGAGCGGAACAGGATCTGATCGATACCCTGTCATATTATGGCATACAATTTGACGAGGGCCCCAATGCCGATGGCGCATCTGGTGTTTACGGGCCCTACTGGCAGAGCCAGAGAAAAAATATATATCAAGTGTTTGCAAAGCAGCTGGTGGAAAAGGGGCTTGCTTATCCCTATTTTCCCACAGATGAAGAACTGGCTGCACTGCATCAGACCAACAAAAAAGAAGAGAATAAAAACAAGGAT
>CANQWE010000053.1 GCA_947627475.1 uncultured Clostridia bacterium | reverse complement strand
GATCGTACAGCAGATTGGATCCGCAAAATCGGATAGGGTAGGTCATTTTGTTAGGAGCAGCAATGCAAGCAGCAGTAAAATGTCGCCAGTGCCCATGTTTTGCTCTCCGGACAGCAAAATGATCAGGCCGATCAGCAAAAGATCTTCCCGTTCAAGCCCGTTCAAAAGTCCTGCCAGCGGCTGCGGCAGAGTCAATCCTGCCGCTTTGCTCTTGGGCGGCGTACTTTCCTGCGGTTTTTCTTCGGAGGCGCTCTTAGGAGCATCATATGGTTCTTCCACAGGAAAGAAGGGATCTTCCTCCGCGTCAAAAAATTCTTCCGGCCCTGAAAAAAAGGGCACAGGCTCCTCTTCTATTATAGGCGCCGTTTCATATAGTTCTTCCCTTGGCGCCTCCACCTCTTTGGATCGGGCGCCATATTTCAATCTGCGGGTATTGGTATCCGGATTGCCCTCTCTGTTGCCGCCCGCTCTGCCTCTGTATATGGGACGGGTGTGTACGACGAAATTTTCGTCTCTGCCGTCGCTGCGTTCCCGCCTGGAAAACAGACGGCTGCCATCATATCCCGGCGGCGGCGTCAGGTCGGAATAGCCGCCGGTGTTTGTGTTTTTATTTTTGGAATACATCTTAGACCACACCTTTCGTTGCTTTTGTGTCGGGACCCCCGGAAGCCATGCGCCGCGTTTACATAAAGGCACAAATGGGGTTTGAAAACAGGATGTTTACATACTGCAGCTTTTATATTTTTAAAGATTCATCTTTCTTTGCCGGCGCCAAAGAGTTTGGTCAGATCCCCTAACTGCAGCATACTATCCACAACCGTTCTTCTCTTAGGGTTTAAATATGGACGCAGCGCCCGCAGCAGTGCTTTTCTCTGGGCGTCGTCACTGCCGCTTTTCTTCTCAGGGTCTTCCGATTCTTTTTTTGGTGTGCCGCCGTCTTTGGGCTCGCTATCCGACGCGCCGATCCCCATCCCGGACAACATAGACATAATAGCAGGCAGCTTTGCCAACATTTCCGGGGAGAGGGATGGCATTTGCATCGGCACAGCCTTTTCTTCTGTTTTCCCTTGGTCTTTTGCATCCTCCACCGTTCCCTCTGTCTGAGCAGAATCGCCAGAAGGCAGATCGGTTTTGGGTGTACTTTCTGTGTCACTTTTCAGAGACGCAATCAAGTTGGAGATTTCGGGCTTTTCCATCAGCTGCTGCAGCACCTGGGAAAAATCCCCGTTTACTTCGCTGTCCGGCATGGCGTCCTCCTTATTTATCCTTGCAGGCTTCCAGAATTTCCATAGCCCGTACGATGTCCTCGTCTGTCATTTGCGTCATGGCAGTGCGGATTTTGTCCATTTCCACAGAGGAAACTTTTATGCTGGAAAGATCGATTCCCTTGGATGCTCCCAGGGAGAGGATCATTTTCCAAAGTCTGTCGTCGGGCATTGCGGCAATTTTGTCTACAGTTCTTTTATCAATTTTCATACTAAAGCCTTTCCTTTCTCAGTGAGCTGGCTTTATTCCAGCTCTCGTGCATTGCACGCTTTCTTTTCGGATGTATTACGGTATTCCGTTGCTATAGTATATGAGGAATGTGCACATTGGGTTCAAATCAGCAAAAGTATAGGAGATGAAAATGAAAATTCTTGTTTTCTCAGATTCCCACGGGCAAATCCGGGGCATGGAACAGGCAATCCGCACTCACGAAAGGGATACGGATGCCATCCTTTATTTGGGGGATGGGACGGCAGCGGCGGAAGCACTGCTTTTACAATATCCCCATATTATGCATATGGCGGTACTGGGTAACAATGATTTCGGATGTGCCGGCGTTTGGGACTGTATGCTGGATCTCCAGGGAGTGCGCACACTGTGTACCCATGGGCACAAATATGGAGTCAAAAGCGGTATGGAACGGCTATATCAGGCTGCTGCGGAAAAAGAAGCAGATTTGGTTTTATTCGGCCACACCCATATGTGCGCCGATTTTACAATGGAAGGAATCCGTTTTTTTAATCCGGGTTCTGTGGGTATCGGAAGGCAGCGAACCTATGGGGTTATTTATTTGGATGGTACAAATTTGGTCACTGGATTTGGAAATGTATCTGTTTAAATGAACGCATATAATTTTCAAAAGATTTTTATATAAAATCAAACGAAAACTATTGACAGTCATGTGAACGTGTGATATATTGTATGCAAGATAGAATATATTTTGTCTAAAGGAGGTGCAGTTTGTGGAACCGACTATCCAAAGCTCCAAAATACCGGGAACGGTTTTTGACCGGGATAAGATGGGCGGTGTTACCGGGGAGAAATTTTTGTCAAAAATTTTCTTTGTATCAGACGGCATCATGCTTGGCCAGATTCGGGAAATCACCGGTGTGGACGGTACCACGCTCCAGAATTGGGTCAAGCGGGGATGGCTGCCGCGCCCCCAGAACAAGCTGTATCGAAAAGATCAGCTTGCAAGGATTTTGATTATCAACATGATGCGGGATACGATGCAGCTGTCTAAAATATCTTTTTTGCTCCACTATATCAACGGCAGGCTGGATGACGCGTCAGATGATATCATCACTGATACCGATCTGTATGACTATATCTGTCGCCTGTTGGATCTGCTGGTGGAGAAGGGCAGCGGCGGCATGAAAAATCTGCCGGAGCTGATTCGGTCTGTCACCGGTACTTATGTGGAGCGGCGTCCGGGTGCGGGAGAACGACTCAACCGTGCGCTGGAGGTGATTATGTTATCCTGTTGGGCGTCTTTGCTCAAGGGGCATGCCGATGTGCTGCTGGAAGGTTTGAAGGCAGAACGTATAGAGGAGGGATACAATGCTTGACTGGTGGAATGCACTGGACATGACGGAGCAGATTTTTGCTTTGGTAGCGATTCCGGCTACCCTTGTTTTGGTAATACAAACGATCCTTATGCTTTTTGGGATCGGCGACGGTGATGGTGTGGATTTGGACGGCGACGGCTCTGTGGATGGATTCGACGCGTTGCATGTATTTTCCATTCGGGGTATTGCGGGAATGCTGTGTATCGGCGGATGGAGCGGATTGGTGATGTATCAGGCCGGCTGGAGCCTGTGGCTAACAATTCTTTTGTCTGTAGTGTTTGGCGTAGCGACGCTGCTGCTTATGGGGTACATTATGTACGGCGTGTCCCGGCTGCAGTCCAGCGGGAACATAGACTTGCAAACGGCGGTGGGCAAAACAGGGACAGTTTATATTCCTATTCCCAAGGCTTACAGCGGAAATGGAAAAATCAATGTCACATTAAACGAGACCTTTATGGAATTGGAGGCCGTTACAAAGGCGGACCGGCGTCTATGTACAGGAGAAACGGTACGTGTCACCGGTACGGACGACACTGGCAGACTGATTGTTGAGCCAATTCTAAAGGAAAAGACGGAGGAGCGTCCATGACGCCCCCCTCTGCCACCCCCCCGCGCGGGATCAAGGAAGGTGTCGCGGTAGTTGGAGGCATTTTATTTTCCGCCGCGGTAGGATTTCTGTATCAAAAGCTTACGGAGTTACATATTGGATCGGGCGTGTTTACCTATTCTCTGTCCTATACGATTCCGGTGGTACTATGCGCTGCCGGAGTCTATTTGGCAGCAGCGCTGCAGATTCGGCGGATAGCGCTCCGCCGCGCTGTCCCGCAGGAACTGGAGGAAGAAATGCCTGACTCGGGTGAAGCGCGCTACGTATCGGAGGACTCTTTTGAAGCTGCTTGTCCTTTGCCGGAAAAGGAGGAGAAAACAGATCCGGATCCGGTAACCGATGCTGCCGTACAGCGGGCAGAAAAAATTGCTGCTGCTCTGGCTGCGCAGCGCATGGAAGAAGCAGCTTTTGCAGATCAGGAAGAGGTGCCTTTGGGAGAGGAAGATATTTGGGATACCTTTTATAAGGCATCCCCCTCCTCCAGCGAAGACACAGCAGAAGATTTTTACGCAGATTTGCCCAGTGAGCTGCCGGAAGGATATACCCTTCCCGACCAGGATCTGGAAGAGGAGGAAGAAATTTCTTTCATGGAGGAAGAAGCAATAGTAGAGGAGACTGTCTCCCGGCATCTTATATGGAATTTCGTACCAGTTGTTTGCGCGTTGCTTCTGCTTATGGGTGTTTTGTGGATATGTACATTTTGCTGGACCGGGGCGGGAGCGGATGGACTTTATACAGCCCGTATGGGAAGTGTGTGGCATTACAGCTGGGATCAGGTAGAATCCTACACCGTAGACGCTGCCTTTTCCAGCGGAGAGATGCGGCTGTATTTCCAAATGACGGACGGAAGGCAAGTGAAGGTTTCCCCGGAGTCTTATGCCCAGAAAAAGACGTTTGCGGATCAATATGAAAATCTGTATGCGTATTGGCTCCATGTGGACAATATTCTTGGGGTCCTGGACATTGAAAAAACAGTGACCCAGAAAGAATATTTGGCAGACACATATCGGTCCAGGGAAGACGGATCCTGGCAATATGTACAGCAGCTGATCGGATATAAGGAGGATCCGCTGGCCCAATCATAAGAATGGTTTTATTGTAAAATTTTATTTATAAAGGAGAAACGACTATGCAAATGGGAAAAACATTTTTAGAGACAGTGTATCGGTGGACCATCGATCCGACGATTGTGGTGCTGATATGCGCAGCGGTAGTCTTGGTTCTGACCACGATTCTGCTGATTTTGTCCCGGTACAAGAAATGTCCTTCTGACAAGATCCTTGTAATTTATGGTAAAATCAGCAAAAAAGACGGTAGAAGTGCAAAATGTATTCACGGCGGCGCTTCATTTATCGTACCTGTGCTCCAGGCTTATGAATTTATGGATCTGACGCCTATGTCCATTAGCGTAGATCTGCGTAACGCCTTGTCCCGGCAGAATATTCGTGTAGATGTACCTTCCCGGTTTACTGTAGGTATATCTACAGAACCCGGCGTTATGCAAAACGCGGCAGAGCGTCTGCTTGGGTTGCAGCTAACAGATATTAAGCAGATCGCGGAAGATATTATTTTCGGTCAGATGCGTCTGATTATCGCTACCATGGACATTGAAGAGATCAATACAGACCGGGATAAATTCCTGGATGCAGTGTCCGGTAATGTGGAAACGGAGCTGAAGAAAATCGGTCTGCGGCTGATCAACGTAAACGTGACGGATATTACAGACGAATCCGGATACATTATGGCCCTTGGTAAAGAGGCTGCCGCAAAGGCCATCAACGACGCGAAGATTTCCGTTGCAGAGGCAGACCGCAGCGGCGCCATCGGTTCTGCAGCCGCGGAACAGGATATGCGTATTCAGGTGTCCGCGTCCAATTCCCGTGCCATTCAGGGTGAGAATGAGGCGAAAGCCCAGATTGCCGAGTCTGACGCTACCCGGCGTGAGCGGGAAGCGGAGGCCCTGAAACGCGCAACTGCTACAGAAAATATTCAGGCTGCAAAGGCAATGGAAGAGAGCTACGGCGCCCAAAGAGAGGCGGAAGCCGCCCGTGCCCAGCTGGAAAAAGCCAAGCAGGAAGCAGACATCATCGTTTCGGCGGAAATCGATAAAAAGCGCAAGGAACTGGATGCAGAGGCAGAAGCGGAGCAGATCCGCCGCAGGGCAAAAGGTGAAGCCGATGCAATCCTCATGAAGATGGAAGCGGAGGCAGACGGTATGCGCTCTATGCTGGTTAAGCAGGCCGAAGGCTTTACCCAGATTGTGCAGGCAGCCGGCGGCAGTTCTGCAGATGCGGTGCGCCTGATGCTGGCCGATAAGATGGAAGAACTTGTGAAGATCCAGGTTGAAGCGATCAAGAATCTGCAGATTGATAAGATCACTGTATGGGACAGCGGCGCCGGCAGTGGAGAAGGCAAAAGTACAACGGCAAATTTTGTTTCCAGCCTCATGAAAAGTGTGCCCCCGCTCAATGAAATGTTTGATATGGCAGGCATGCAGCTTCCCGAGTATCTTGGAAAAAAGAAGGAAGACGCTGCCGCCCTGGATGAAAAAGCTCCCGCAGGGGAATAAGGAAATGCATGAAACGGCGGCTTTTATAAGGACCCTTTCATGTAAGCAAAAAGCTCCGTCCCAATTTGGGACGGAGCTTTTAATTATTCGATCATGAGTCGCTTGGACGCGGGCAAATCCGCTTCTTTCTTTGGCATGGTCAGCTTGAGTACACCATTTTCATATTTTGCCTTGATTTTTTCTGTATCAATCCCGGATACGTCAAACTGCCTGCTGTAGGAACCGTAGGAGCGCTCCATGCGGATGATTTTATCCTTTTTGTCCTTTTCTTCCACCTTGCTGCGACGTTCTGCGTGAACAGTGAGCGTGTCGCCGCTGATGTCCAGATGGATATCTTTTTTATCAAAACCGGGCAGATCCGCTTCCAGCAAATAATGATCGCCTTCGTCTGTCACATCTGTTTTAAATTCGGCAAGATCCTGCATACCGAAGAAGCTGCCCCATGGGTTTTCAAAGAAATTTCTTTCAAAATCTTCCATTTCACGGAAGGGATTATATGCGTTTACCTGATGATGATTGTTTCTGCGTGTAAGATCGAACATAATAAATACCTCCAAATCATTTATAGTATCTTTCTATGTCGCCCTTTTTCTTTTTTTCATCCGGCAAGGTCGGCTGGGTTCGTCGGACTGCTAAAACAGCACATCGCTAACCATCTCTATTTCCTTATGATTTGTCTTTTCCTTTCGACAATTTTATTATAGACACTATTTTCCTATAATGTGTTATATTTATATGAATAAAAAGTAAATGTTGGCACTCTGGGATAGAGAGTGCTAACATTTTTTATAAAATATGCCATTTT
The DNA here is from genome assembly GCA_947627475.1 of uncultured Clostridia bacterium. Classification (GTDB taxonomy): domain Bacteria; phylum Bacillota; class Clostridia; order Oscillospirales; family CAG-272; genus Avispirillum. Next base: position 6,870 of record CANQWE010000053.1, on the reverse strand, counting down.
GTTTATTTTCCCAGTTCGTCCAACTTTTGTCGGATCGCTTTCATATCCCGATACATGTCTTCATTTTTTCGGGGGTCCCGCAGCAGCGCGGAAGGGTGATAGACGGCGGTAATAAGAAAATTTCCCTTTTGGTGAAATACACCGTGATCCCGGGTAATTTTAAAATCCGGTGTGATCAGCCGCATAGCGGCGATTCGTCCCAGACAAGCGATAATTTTGGGCTGGATCAGTTTTACCTGGGCCCGCAGGTAGTCTATACAGCAATCCTGCTCCCCTGGCAGTGGATCCCGGTTGCGGGGAGGACGGCATTTTAATATGTTGGTAATGTAGACCTGATCCCGGTCAATACCCACAGCCTCTAAAAATTTATTCAGATGCTGCCCTGCCGGACCTACAAAGGGGATTCCGGATAAATCCTCTTTTTCTCCTGGGGCTTCTCCCACAAACATTAAATCGGCGTCCTGGCTGCCCTGGCCAAACACACAGTTTGTCCGGCTTTGATGCAGCGCGCATTTCGAACAGCTGCTGCAAGTGTTTTTTAATGTTTCCCAGTCCATAGACTACTCCTGCTACTTTACAGAATTACGATATATATTAGTATACAACATTATGGTAGAAAAGAAAAGACCATTCTTGACCTGCCCTCCAAGAAGCGGTATAATATTTTTACGGCACCTTGCTGAATATCCATTTTATACGTATGATAAACTTATAAATTTATATATGAAAGGTTCTATGAAAATGAACGCAGTGATTTTTGGCGCAGGAAATATCGGACGTGGGTTTATAGGCCCCTTGTTTTCCGAGGCGGGAGCTAAAGTGACGTTTATCGACGTTTCCCCTGTTATTGTTGCACGGATCCGGCAGGATGGAACGTACCCTCTGGAAATCGTGGGAGAGGCGCCTATTGTAAAGCAGATCAAGAATATCTATGTGGCGGATGGGAATGACCGAGACGCCGCCGTGCGGGCCATTTTAGAAGCAGATATTGCCGCAACGTGCGTTGGCGCAAAAGCGATCCAGTATATTATTCCCAATCTTGCTGCGGGAATCCGGGCCCGGGAGGCCGCCGGAAGGTCTCCTTTGAATTTGCTGATCTGTGAGAATTTGATGGATGCAGATGCGTATATTCGTGGACTTCTGGAAAAGGAACTCACAGCCGCGCAGCTGGAGCAGATCGGTCTTGTGGAAACCTCTGTAGGCAGAATGGTCCCCTCTCTGAAACAGGATCCGGAAAACGGGCAGGCAGTCAATCCCCTGCGTATCGCTGTGGAGGAGTACTGCGTTCTGCCGGTGGATGAGGCTGCTTTTCGGGGAGAAATTCCGCAGATTCCCAACATGGTCCCCTTTACGCCCTTTCACTATTACATAGAGCGCAAGCTGTTTATCCATAATATGGGCCATGCTGTTTGTGCGTATCTGGGACAAATGTTGGGCCACACCTATATTTGGGAAAGCATCGGCAACCCGCTGGTTCGTCTGCTGGCACAGAACGCCATGCTGGAGTCTGCCGGCGCCCTGAGTAAAAAATATCGCGTAGACTGCGTGCCCCTGCTGCAGCATATCGGCGATTTGCTGCGCCGGTTTGGCAACCGGGCCCTGGGAGATACATGCGCCAGGGTTGGGGCAGACATTCCCCGAAAGCTGGCCCGGCTGGACCGGCTTACCGGTGCGGCCTGTACCGTATTGGAGCAAGGCGCCTTTCCTGTGTATATCTGCACAGGCAGTGCCGCTGCGCTGCACTGCTATATGAAAGAAAACAAGCTCAGTCAGGCGGATGCCGAAAATACCCTTGCCTCCTTGACAGGACTTGGAGCGGACCATCCCATCACGGTTTGTACCATGGAGATGTATGCATATTTTGCAGCGGAAAAAGAGCTCTCTGAGATATTTGCTGCTGCAGAGGAAAAACTGCACGAAAAGCTTGGCATGATCGTGTAAAAATTTTCTTTTGATATTTATAGTGCCGCCCCCTCAGCAGAGGGGGCTTTTTTCTTCTCCAGCAGAGGAGGATAAAAAAGGCGGGAAACTACTTTATTTTTCCGTGAAATTGTGATACAATAAAACAGAATACCTGCAAATGAAGGACTTGTGCCGCCGCCAAAGCGGCGGATGGGAGATTGTTATGTGTGGATTTATCGGCTTTACCGGCCAGCTTGAAAATAGGGAAGCGATCCTGCGGAAAATGGCAGATCGGATTGCCCACCGGGGCCCGGATATGGAAGGCTTTCATATAAGCGGGGAGGGAGCAGCGGACAGTATCGCCCTGGGCTTTCGCCGGCTCAGCATAATCGACTTGGCCGATGGCGCCCAGCCTATGTATAACGAAGACGGAACCGTTGTGGTTGTATACAACGGGGAAGTATATAATTTTATGGACCTGCGTCAGGAGCTGATTGCCAGGGGCCATGTATTCAAAACCCGGTGCGATACCGAGGTGATTTTGCACGGATATGAAGAATACGGCGAGGGTTTGGCGTCCCGCCTGCGGGGCATGTTTGCCTTTGCCGTGTGGGATCAGAAAACCAATACCCTGTACGGGGCCAGGGATCCCTTCGGCATCAAGCCCTATTATTATTCTCTTTTGCCGGACGGGGCCCTTTTGTTCGGTTCAGAGATCAAAAGCTTTTTGGAGCATCCCGCCTTTCGCAGAGAGGTCAATCCCCAGGCCCTGCGTCCCTATCTTACCTTCCAGTACAGCGCCATGGAAGAAACCTTTTTCAGGGGGACATTTAAACTACCGGCAGCCCATTGGTTTATTTTCCAGAATGGGAAAATGCATGTGGAACGATACTGGGATGTAGACTTTTCAAAAAAGACAGACAAACCGTTTTCGGCATGCGCCAAAGAAATTGACGCCCGGGTGCGGGAATCGGTCGCAGTCCACCGGATCAGCGACGTGAAGGTCGGCGCATTTTTGTCCGGTGGCGTAGACTCCAGTTATATTACTGCCTGCCTCATGCCCAATGATACGTTCTCGGTAGGCTTTGATCCGGGCGGGGAGACGGGGGCAAAGTTTGATGAAACCAGCGAGGCAGGGGAACTGTCTGCCCGGCTTGGAATTCAAAACTGGCGGGAAATGCTGGAGGGAGAGCAGTGTCTTGCGGCATTTGCCGACATTCAATATCATATGGACGAGCCCCAGTCGAATCCTTCTTCTGTGCCGCTGTATTTCTTGGCCCAGCTTGCCAGTCAGCATGTGACGGTGGTGCTGTCCGGAGAAGGCGCCGATGAAATATACGGCGGCTATGAGTGGTACGATGAAGCAGGCCCTATGAAAAAATATAAAAAGCTTCCCGGCTTTTTGCGCCGGGGCGCTGCGGGAGCAGCAGCAAAATTGCCCTATTTTCGGGGAAGGGAATTTCTCATAAAAGGAAGCGGGAGACCGGAGGATTGGTTTATCGGACAAGCCCTGGTGTTCCCGGAGGACGAGGCCTATGATATTCTACGTCCTGCATATCGTACCGGTCCCACTGCCAGAGAAGTGGCCGCGCCGATTTATGACCGGGTAAAAGGACTTTCAGAACTGGAGAAAAAGCAGTATCTGGATCTGAACCTGTGGCTGCCTGGGGATATTCTCCTGAAAGCAGACAAAATGAGCATGGCCCATTCCATTGAACTGCGGGTGCCGTATCTGGACCGTGTCGTTATGGAGGAGGCCGCCGCATATCCGGCGGCGTATAAAATCGCAGGAGATACCAAGGCGGTACTGCGGGCCGCTGCCAATCAAACCTTGCCGGACGCGTGGGCCAACCGCAAGAAAAAAGGATTTCCGGTTCCCATTGCCAAATGGCTGGAGGACAGCAAATTTTCTGCAGTTGTAAAACAAAGCTTTACCTCCGATATTGCCGCCCAGTATTTCCATCCGGACAAGCTGTGTGCCCTGCTGGAGGATCCTGCCCATAACCGCCGCAAAATTTGGACGGCGTATACGTTTTTGGTGTGGCACCAGCAGTTTTTTGAAAGTGCCCGGTATGCCAAGTAAAGGGAGAGAGTCATTTTGCAAAAGAAAGAAATTATTCCGGTGCTGCTGGGAGCAGACCTGAACTGTTATAATTTAGCAAGGGCATTTCATGAGGCCTATGGTGTCGTTTCCTATGCCTTTGGCCGATATGAAATTTCCGCCACCAAATATTCCAAGATCGTTCGCTTCACCACTGTACCCGACATGGACGACGAGACGGTGATGCTCCGCGTCCTCACAGAGTTTGCCGGGGCGCATCCGGATGCGCAGCTGTACCTGCTTGGCTGTACGGATGACTATGCAGCCATGATCATCCGCCGGCGGGGAGATCTGCCCCAGTATATCGCGCCTGCCCCTGATGCGGGACTATACGAATCCCTGCAAAAGAAAGCAGATTTTTACCAGGTGTGCGATCAGTATGACATTCCATATCCGGATACGGTTGTATTGGAAGCTGTCCCTGACAGGGAGCAGGTTACGGAAGATGCCCTGGGATTTTCGTATCCCATTATCATTAAGCCGTCATCCAGCGTGGAATATTGGAAATATCCGTTTAATGGAATGAAAAAGGTTTATTTGGCGGCGGATCCGGATGAGGCTGTGGCGATTATCAAGCAGATTTACGCATCCGGATATCCTGACAAAATGATCCTGCAAAAGCGCATCCCCGGCGGGGACAGCGAAATGCGGGTGCTTACCGCTTTTTCCGACGAGCGGGGGAAAGTGCGGGCTATGTGCCTGGGGCACACCATGATCGAGGAGCATACGCCGAAGGGACTTGGCAATCATGCTGCAATCGTGACGGAGCCGGTTTCCAGCCTGCCCGTTGCCCAGCGCATCAAAGATATGCTGGAATCTGTTGGGTATACTGGTTTTTCCAACTTCGATATTAAGCATGCCGGGGGAGGAGACTACCGGGTGTTTGAAATCAATTTGCGGCAGGGGCGCAGCAATTACTACGTCACCGGCAGCGGGATCAACATTGCCCGCCTTGCAGTGGAAAAATGGCAGGATCCGGGCGAGGATTGTCAAATGCAGGAGGAGGCCAGCTTTTGGCATCATGTTCCTGCCGGCGTCGCTTACCGTTATACGGAGGACCGGAGCCTGGCTGCCCGTGCAAAGGCGCTGAGGCGTGAGGGCCGCTCTACCTGTTCTTTAAAGTATACTTATGATTTGCGCGGCAACCTTTTGCGCCGGTTGTGCGTGCTGGAGCAGCTGCGCCGGCAGCGGGGAAAATTCCGTAGGTATTATCCGAAAAACAGCAAGTAACGAGGAGGACACAGGAATGCAGCCATATAAGAAACCGCTGCTGGGCATTTTGGGGGGGCTTGGCCCCATGACCAGCGCGTACTTCTACGAACTGATCACCGCCCATACTGAGGCCCGGCGGGATCAGGAACATATCGACATTGTGCTGTCTTCCAGGGCCTCCACCCCGGACCGGACAGCGTATATACTGGGAAAAAGCAAAGAAAGCCCCCTGCCGTTTATGCTGGAGGATGCCCTTCGCCTGGAGGCGTACGGAGCGGATGTGATTGTGATCCCGTGTAATACAGCCCATTATTTTATCGATGAGGTACGCCGTAGTGTGCATGTTCCCGTACCAAGCATAATCGAAGAAACCGCAGAGTATATAAAACAGTGTGGGTATCAGAAAGCGGGGATTATGGCTACAGCGGGGACGGTTTCTTCCGGATCCTATCAAGAGAAGCTGGAGCAGCTGGGCCTTTGCTGGGAAATACCGGGAGAGCGGGAGCAGGGATACTTACATGATTTGATTTACGGCGACATCAAAAGCGGTGGACAGCCGGATATGGAGTTATTTTTTGCGGTTGCAGAAAATCTTTCCCAAAGAGGCTGTGATGTGATGATTCTGGGATGTACAGAGCTGTCGCTGATTCAAGGGATCGAGGCGGCAGACGTGCCTTTTGCCGATTCTCTAAAAATTCTTGCCCACAAAGCGATTACAATGTGCGGCGCAAAATCTACAGGGCTTATCCCGGAGAAGGCGAACTATGAATTTCAATGATGTTTTACAAAATATAGAACATACAGGCGGCTGTGATGATCGGGTGCGGCGGATCGAATACAATTCCCGCAGAGCTTGCCCCGGGGACTTGTTTGTGTGTCTCACCGGCGGGCAGCGGGATGGGCACGACTATGCTCAGCAAGCATATGAAAACGGATGCCGGATGTTTTTGTGTGAGCATCCGGTAGATTTGCCTGCAGACGCAGTACAGGCGATTACGCCCGATACACGGGCGGCCCTTGCGGTCATCTCTGCAGACTTTTACGGGCATCCCGCAGACCGGCTGCGCCTAATCGGCATTACGGGAACCAAGGGGAAAACCACTACGGCGCTGCTGATCGCGGCGATATTGAATGCCGCGGGAAAAAATTGTGCTTATATTGGGTCCAACGGAGTCATCATCAATGGACAGCGGACGGAAACGGTGAACACAACGCCGGAGAGCAGAGATTTGCACCATTATTTTAACATGATGACCTGTGCCGGTGTCCGCTATGCAGTTTTAGAGGTGTCCTCCCAGGCCCTCGCGCACCATCGGGTAGATGGGATCCGTTTTGAAGTGGTGGTATTTACCAATTTATCCGAGGATCATATCGGACCGGGTGAGCATCCGGATTTTGAAGATTACCGGGAAAGTAAGCGGCGTCTTTTTACCAGTCACGGAGCGAAATACGCTGTATACAACGCGGATGATCCGGCCTGGGAGTTGATGCTGGAGGATTTTACAGGAGAGCAGATTTCCTATGGAATCCATCAGGGGGCGGACTATAATGCTTTTGACCTTGCCCGGTATCGGACGTCTACGGCGTTGGGTGTGGCATTTCACTGCCGCAAAGGAAACCGCACGGAGCATGTGCAGCTGCTGTCTCCGGGCGTT
>CANQWE010000052.1 GCA_947627475.1 uncultured Clostridia bacterium | reverse complement strand
GGATCCTGGTTGATACGGATCAATTCTTTGTTTGTCAAAAGCTCCCGATAGTACGGATCCAGGTTTCTGATGTCCGCACCAATCATCAAAGGGGCCCCCCACATACACCAAAGTACAAAATGCATTTTGTAAGCATCTCTGCTGCATCCCCCCGGCCGACCTACGTTCCCGTTTCCGCCCAGTCCCACCACAAGCATATCAATATCGTTAAAACATCCGGGTGCGCTGGTATGGAATTTGTCGTATTGACCTGTAAAAATACTGCGGAAGGATTCGCTGCTGTCACAAATATCCCCGGTGGAACGATACAGATGGGCGCCGACGCTCCGCATCCAGCTATGGGGATCATTTTCTCCTACAATGCAGGCGGAATACATAATTGGTCTGCCAGTAGCCCGCAACGCCATAGACATCGTTACATAAGCGTTTTTGGGATCTGAGGAGCCGGCAAAATGACATTTGTCATATTTCAGATAATCGGCGCCCCAGGATGCAAACAACATGGCGTCTTCGTATTCATGACCGTATGAACCCGGATACCCGGCGCAGGTTCGTACACCTGCGGCAGAATATATCCCGAACTTCAATCCTTTTGCGTGTACATAATCTGCCACGTATTTTATTCCCTTTGGAAATTTTGCAGGATCTGCTACCAGTTCTCCGTTTTCTCCCCGCTCTCGCAGCTGCCACCCATCATCGATCACAACATATTCATACCCGGCGTCTTTGTATCCTTTCTCTACCATGGCGTCAGCAATTTCCATAATGAGCGTTTCACTGAAATTCGGACCGAAGGTGTTCCAGGAATTCCATCCCATTGGCGGTGTTTTCCCTAACATAATGCATGCTCCTTTATTTATGTGTTTAAATTGTCTATTTCTTCTATCCAAAGGTTCATAACGGCATCACTGGGCATATGCAGGTCGCCTCTGGGGGATAGCCCTACGCTGCCGATTTTTACCCCATCCGGCTGGCAGCTGCGTTTATATTGCTGGGTAAAAAATCTACGGTAAAATACACGCATCCATTTTTGCACAGTTTCCCCGTCGTACTGCTCCCGAAAAGCCCGCTGTGCCAAATAGTATATTTTTGATGGAGAAAATCCATAGCGGAGCATATAAAACAGGAAGAAATCATGCAGCGCATAAGGCCCCACAATTTCCTCGGTCTGCTGGACCATTTCTCCCGTATCATCCGGCGGCAGTAGTTCGGGGCTGATCGGTGTATCCAAAATATCCATCAGAATTTCTCTGCAGCCGCAGAACCGATCATCCCGGGACAAGGAATCGATCATCCACCGCATAAGGGTTTTGGGCACGCCTGCATTGACGCCGTACATACTCATGTGGTCCGCGTTGTACGTACACCAACCAAGGGCAAGCTCACTGAGATCTCCTGTACCCACTACAAGACCGCCGATTTTGCTTGCCAAGTCCATCAGTACTTGTGTCCGTTCTCTGGCTTGTATATTCTCAAACGTCACATCCAACTGGTCAATCGGGTGGCCGATATCTTTGCAGTGCTGGGTACATGCCTCCTGAATGGGAATTTCCCAAGCGGTGACCCCCAGCTCCTTCATCAAAAGCCACGCGTTGTCGTGGGTTCTGTCCGTAGTTCCAAAGCACGGCATGGTAATAGCACATACATAGGAAGGATCTTTTCCCATCTCCTGCACTGCCGCACAAGTGACAAGGAGTGCTAAAGTAGAATCTAGTCCGCCGGACACACCGATTACCGGGCGAGCCCCCACAGTCTGCAGACGCTTTTGCAGGCCTGCCACCTGCATTTGGAAAATACTTTGACACCGGTGCAAGCGTTCTTCTCTATCACAGGGAACGAAAGGATCCGGACGAATCGGATACTGCAGACCATCGCTTTTGGCATGCTGCGACAGATGCACCGTTCTGCAGAAAGACGCGCAGCCATGTAGTACCGCTGCATCCCCAAAAAGATTTTGCCGCATACGTTCGCTTTGTAAAATACCAAGATCAAAATCTGCAGTCTGTATGTGAGCAGGGGCAATAATCTGTTTCTGATCTGATAAAATTTTGCCTTTCTCACACAGAATCGTATCTCCGGAAAAAACTGCGTCCGTAGTAGACTCACCCGGGCCCGCAGAAGCAAAAATGTATCCGCAAACAAGCCGCGCACTTTGCGTTTTGATCGTCTCCCGCCTGTATTGCCGACTTCCTGTACGTTCGCCGGCAGCAGAAATGTGAAAGAGCAGCTTAGCCCCCCCAAGGGCGAGAAACGTACCGGGCGGTATAGGGGAGGCAAAATCTTCCCCGATTTCTACTCCAAAAGATGCGCCGCAGGCAAAACGGTAAATAAGATCTGACCCCACCGGGATCAAATAATTTTGCTCTGCCCCAAGGCCAATATCAAAGGCGTTCACTTCGCAAGTCTGCAGATCTGCAGCGGAAGAAAACCACCGATGTTCCCCGCCGCCCTGATCACTGGAAAGATACGTTTTTATAGAGATCCCGGCAACACGCCCGGATGCAATCACTACAGCGCAATCATAGAGACGCCCGCCGATCGGCACAGGAGCCCCCACAATTAAAATAAAATCCTCCCCAAGGGTGCGGTCTGCCAGCTGCGTCAATGCTGCAGAGACCCCGCTTTGCAGTGCATCTTGAAAGAATAAATCAGCGCAGGTATACCCCGTAACAGAAAGCTCCGGAAAAGCAATGATCTGTGCCCCTTCTGCCAAAGCTTCATCGGTCGCCTTCAGGATTTGCCGCAAGTTTGCCTTTGTATCACCCACATGCACAGTGGGAACCGCCGCTGCTACTCTGATATAATCAAACATTTCCAACGATCCTCCTTCACGGCAGTTTTTATATTACAGCTCCTACAGAATCCAGCAGGGCTGCTGCAATTCCGAAGTAAATAAGCAGGCTAAGAATATCCACGATCGTAGTAATAAACGGGCTTGCCATCACTGCAGGATCCAACCCAAGCCGTTTCGCCAGCATCGGCAGCATACTGCCCACGATTTTTGCAATAACAACAGTGCAGGCAATGGTAACGCAAACGACGAGGCTGATCAAAAGGGACTGCCCCAGCCCGAAGCGGTCCCGGCTTACATCGTTGAAAAGATACATCTTCATAAAGTTCACTATTCCGAGTGTCACGGCACACAAAAGAGAAACCCGCACTTCTTTCCATAATACACGTAGGGCATCCCGTAGTCGAATATCTCCAACGGATAGACCACGAATCACAGTAACAGAGGCTTGGGATCCGGCATTTCCACCAGTATCCATCAACTGTGGAACAAAGGCCATGAGGATAGGAAGTGAATTGAGCGCGTTCTCAAAATGCGTCAAAACTTTGCTTGTAAACGTGGCAGAAATCATAAGCAGCATCAGCCATGGAATTCTGTTTTTCCAGGTTTCAAAAACACCGACCCGAAAGTACGGCTTGTCCGAAGGTGTGATTGCCGCCATGATTTCCATATCTTCTGTATCTTCTTCCCGAAGCACGTCCATCGCGTCGTCTATGGTGACGATACCTACCAGACGGCCTTCCCGGTCTGTCACCGGCATGGCCAAAAAGTCATATTTGGTAATGGCGTTCATGACATCTTCTTTATCGTCATCTGTATACACAAATACCGGACTTTTTTCCATAATATTCCCAATACGGGCTTCATTTCCAGCCATTATGATGTCCTTAACCGTCACGACACCCAAAAGGATCCGTTTACTGTCCATCACATAACAGGTATATACCGTTTCCTTTTCCAGACCAGTCCGTCTTATAAAGTCCAGTGCCTGCCCACAGGTCATATCTTCCTTCAGATCCACAAATTCTGTCGTCATGATTGTACCGGCGGAATCCGCCTTATACTGGAGCAGCTGATTGATTTCTTTTCGCTTTTCCGCAGTGGTATGCCGCAGTATACGCTTCACCACGTTCGCCGGCATTTCTTCGATAATATCCACTGTATCGTCCATAAAAAGGTCGTCGAAAACCTCAAAAAGCTCCTGATCCGTAAAAGCCTCGATCAGGGATTTCTGCAGTTCCGTATCCATTTCCACGAATACATCTGTGGCAAAATCTTTCTGCAAAATTCGAAACATTAGCGGAATCTCTTCCATAGGAAACTGCTCGAATAGCTGGGCAACATCTGCAGCCTCCACGGAGCAAAGGAGGTCCCGAAGCTGTGCAAATTTTTTTTCATCCAGCAAACGTCTTACTTCACGAATCATACTGATACCTCCTTTTATATGAAAACTACTATGAAAACAAATTAATCGATGTACGCTTTCTGTGCTGCTGTACGGATATCTTCCAGGGCAGCTTGCATGGAAGGAGCACCAAAAGCGCCGCTGCCTGCCACAAAAACATTGGCCCCTGCAGCTGCACACAGCGCCGCTGTATCCGGCTTGATCCCGCCGTCTACAGCAATGCTGATCGGCTCCTCTCCAATATGCTTCTTTATCTCTCGTATTTTATCCGTCATATCCATAAATGCCTGCCCGCTGAACCCGGGTTCTACTGTCATCACCAAAATCATATCTACAAGATCCAAAAAAGGAACAACTGCTTCTGCATCCACCCCAGGCTTCAATGCGACGGCAGACATCATACCGTATGAGCGGATATCCGTAAGCATCATTCGCAGTTTCTCCCTGTCCGCAATATCGTTGTGGATCGTGACGATATCCGCTCCGTATTCCGCCAGCCGTTCAAAATATTTTTCCGGGCAGACCGTCATCATATGGGCGTCAATCGGAAGGTTGGTGCAGCTGCGTACCGCCTTTAAAATATCGAAGCCAATACTGATATTGGGAACATACACACCGTCCATAATATCAAAATGCAAAATATCTGCCCCGCTGTCCTGTGTTCTTCGAACTTGGGATCCGATTTCTAATAAATCGGAGGCAAAAATGCTTGGAGCTGTTAAAATTTTCATTGTGCGTATCCTTCCCTTTGTCCAAAATTTTATTTTTATAAAAGTATAGTTGATTTCACCTGCCAAAGTTTTTCCTCCAAAGTTCTTTCCGGAAAGATGGGCAAAATCAGCATAGCATGTCTCTTTCAAAACGCCTGGGCACAGTATCACCCCGGGGCGCCTTTCCATATGATACTAATGACAGCGAACGCTGTCACAAACAGTATCCACGGCCCCATACGGTGACAGATGTTTAAAAACCAGGATGTGTGGAAAACACCGTATGACGCCGTTTTAATATAAATAACCGCCTTCGCTGCATCTCGGCCAGCCGTTTGGAGCACAAAAAGGACGTTGTCAAAACAGGATGCAGTCTTCGCATAAGAATTGCGGCAGCCGGGCGGCGGCGCGGGCGGGCACTTACTTTTTTTCGATTAAAAGGCAAACGGCGTGGGCAGCGATGCCCTCGCCTCTTCCTGTAAATCCCAACCCCTCTTCTGTGGTTGCCTTTACATTGCACCGATCCTTGTCAATCCCCATCCCTCGGGCCATAGAGGACCGGATTTTTTGTATATATGGGGAAATCTTAGGCCGCTGGGCAATCAGCGTGGCGTCCACATATTCGATTTCCCATCCGCTACTGCGAATGCGCCCCAGTGCCTCCGCAAGCAGAAGTATGCTGGAAATGCCTTGGTAAGCCATATCCGTATCTGGAAACAGACTGCCGATATCTCCCATGCCTGCTGCGCCAAGGAGTGCATCTGTAACTGCGTGAAGCAGCACATCGCCGTCTGAATGGGCAGCCAGTCCAAACCCGCACCCAATCTCCACGCCGCCCAAAATCAGCTTTTCTTTTCCAGGATCGATCTTATGCACATCGTATCCGTGACCGATTCTCATAGCTTTTCTCCCCCCTCGCGTCTGCGCATCTCTAAAATTGCATGCGCCCGCTGCAGATCGTCCGGATGGGTCAGCTTTATATTATCCGGACCGCATTCCACAAGCTTTACAGAAAAGCCAAGACGTTCGCACAGCATGCTGTCGTCTGTAGCGACGGCTTTTTCTTTTTTTCCCATATAAGCCGCCACCCGATACACGTCACAGTGAAATACCTGGGGAGTTTTTACAAGCCAAATATACTCCCGCTTCAGAGTAGTGTCAATAAAGCCGTCTTTGTCTGCCTGCTTTACCGTATCCACCGTTTTTTCTGCAGCCACAGCGGCACGATATCGGTATGCAGCGCGCACCGTATCTTCGATATTTTCTCTGGTTACCAGGCAGCGTGCCGCGTCATGAATCGCCACATATTTTGCCTTAGAAGAAATTGCGTCAAACCCGCACAAAGCAGACTCCTGCCGCGTCTCTCCTCCCGGCACCACCGCTGCCAGCTTTTTCGTCGGATAAGGAGACAGCACTTCCCGCAGTTCATCCACATCTCCTACCAAAACGATTTCATTGATCAGGGGACAAGCAGCAAAGGTCTGCAGGCTGCGTACCACAGCGGGCACACCGTCTACAGCGATATATTGCTTTTTTATGTCAGATCTGAATCGGGTGCCGCTTCCCGCAGCCAAAATAACAGCAGACGTAAATGTATGCAAAGCGCTATTCCTCCTTTGGCATTCTGTATTAGTATACCACAAATCCAGAAAGAAAGTAAATAGAAAAACAGTATAAAAACGGCAGTTTTCGCTGCCGTTTTTTCTGCAAATTTCTGCTACATTTCCTCCATCAGCCGTCCATACGCCCTGGCAGATGCAGCCCAGGAAAAATCTGCTTCCATGGCACGGCTCTGCAGTCCCACCCATGCTTCCTTGTCCCGGTACACCCATGCTGCATATTGGATCATATGCAGCATTTCATGGGCGTTGTAATTGGCAAAGGAAAAACCGTTTCCGCTTCCCGTATATTGATTATAGGGACAGACCGTGTCTGCAAGTCCTCCTGTCTCCCGCACCAGCGGCAGTGTGCCATACCGCATAGCGATCATTTGCGCAAGTCCGCATGCCTCCGTGGCCGATGGCATTAAAAATAGATCCGCACCTGCGTAAATCTGCCGCGCGAGATCTGTATTGAAATCGATAAAAATGCCTGTCTTCTCCGAAAAATCTTTGGACACCTGACGGAAAAAGGCTTCATATTTCCACTCGCCTGTTCCCAGCAAAACGAATTGCACATCTTCCCCGGAAAGAAGATCATATAAAACGCGCTGTACCAGATCGATTCCTTTATCCTGTGCAAGCCGCGTCACCATGGCAATCAGCGGAATATCCCGCTCCGGTATCCCGCAAAGTGCCTGCAGATGTGTTTTGCAGAGCTTTTTACCGGACATATCTGCAGCCGAGTAATTTGCAAAAATAGCACGATCTGTTTTTGGATCAAAGGAAGCCGTATCGATTCCGTTTAAAATTCCGGAGAGCTTATGGGAAGCATCACGCAGAATATGCTGCATTCCCCTGCCGAAATGATCGGTTAAAATCTCGCCGGCATATCGGGGACTCACCGTAACTACACGATCCGCCAGGGCAATGGCAGCTTTCATATAGTTTACATCTCCATCGCAGTCCATAACTGGGCGGACGTGGGCAGGCAAGCCAAGTACCGTATCAAAAACTGCTTGGCCATATCGCCCCTGATATGCGATATTATGAATAACAAATAGCGTTTTAATGTTTTCGTAAAAGGGATAGCGGATATACTGCAGTTTTAAATAGACAACTGACAGGGCCGCCTGCCAGTCGTTGGCCGCAAGCACATCCGGAAAAAAGCCTACGGCGCCCATCAGTTCCAAAACCGCAAGTCCAAAAAAAGCGAATCGCTCTCCGTCGTCATAAGCGCCGTAAGGAACGGGCCGACGAAAATAGTATTCATTGTCGATGAAATAATAGGTCACGCCGTCTTTTTCGATTTTCCAAATCCCGCAATACAACTTTCTCCAGGAAAGATGTACGGTAGTTTTGGAAACATACGTGATCTCGGAGAAAAACCGTTCTCGTATACCAGGATACAAAGGCAGTACCACTCGCACATCCCAGTCCGGCCTTTCTCTGTGCAGCGCCGGCGGCAATGCCCCCATTACATCTCCGAGACCGCCGGTATGGACAAATGGCGCCGCCTCCGACGCCGCAAAAAGGATTTTCTTCACATCTACCGCACCTTTCCAAGGAAATTACTTTATTTAGTATATGCGAAGAAATGCTGGTCATGCCGCTTATTTAAATACGCAGCGACGCAACAAGTTCCCGGTCCGGAACCACCGCGGCAGACCAGTTTGTATGATAAATTACAAATCCCGGCTTTGCTCCCGCCGGTTTTTTTACATGTTTGACCAGTGTATAATCCACCTGGGCCATAGCGCCTTCTCCCGCCTTAGAATACACTGCGGCGATGGTTGCAGCCTCTGTAAAATCCTGTGCCGGCGGCTCCGGCATCCCTGCGCACTCCATAATCACGTGAGATCCCGGCGTATTCTTGGCGTGGAACCACCAGTCTCCCTTCGCAGCACGCTGGAAGGTCAAATAATCGTTGGCGCCATTATTTTTTCCACACAGGACAGAGTAGCCGCCGCTGGTTTTAAATTGAATAAAGGAAGGCGTGCTTTGCTTTTTTTCCGTATAGTGCTTCATCTTAGATGCGTAGCCGCTGTGATACAGTTCTTTTCGAATTTCGCCCAGTTCTTTTTCTGTCTCCGCTCTGGAGAGGGCATCCTGAACAGATTGCATGTAGGATAATTCTTGTTCGGCCGCAGCAATTTGCTCCTGCAGGTGTACAGCAGCCGATTTGGACTTGGCATATTTTTTATAGTATTTTTGCGCATTCTGTGCCGGTGTCAGACGACTGTCCAAAGGAATTTCCACAGTGGTTCCGTCTATATAATTTTCTAAAGCTACAGACGCAGCACCCCGCTGCATCCGATAAATGTTTGCTGTGATCAAGTCGCCCCACAAGCGGTAAGTCTCTCCCCTTTGCACCTGCTCCATTTCTTCTTTTTGCAAAGCGATCTTTTTGATAATTTTCGTACTGGTTTGGGAAACGATCCGAAGAAGATCCGCGCCCCGCTGCCGCAGCTTTTCGTTTCTGCTTTTTTCGCTGTAATACCGATCCAGCAGGGCGCCAAAGCTCTCGCATGGAATTTGCTCCGCCGACGCGCCGTACTGGGTAAGGGGAAGAAAGCTGTATTCCACCGGTCCCGTCTGGGGATCCAACGCCAAAATAGGAGCGCCTCTTCTCTGTCGGATTTGTTCCATAATAGCAAAAAACGTATCGGCAAGTGACACAGCGCATTCCTGTATGGAAGCATCTGTACTTCCCCCGCAGCGGTATGCGATTTCCCTTGCCACAAGAGGCGATATGCCAGAAAATGTAGTCATAATAAACCGCTGTGCAGGACGATCCGGATCGCAATCCGCAGCCAGTATATGGAAAGCCTCTCGGTCCACATTTAAAGGGTTGACACGATCCTGCTGCTGTGGTGCAGCATAGCGCATTCCTACAAAAAGCTGCCGGGAAAGATTTTGCGAAAAATCTATCTGGCGCAGCAGGCCCAATATTTTTTTCTCTCCATCTGTTATTATAATATTGGCGTATTTCCCCATGATTTCTACAAGAATCCATTTTTCACAGGCAAATCCCATCTCATCCGTTCCTTCAAATCGAAGTCGTGCAATCCGGTCAAACCCGATTTGCTCTGCAGCGGCAAACCGCGCCCCCTGAAAATGCTTGCGCAGCAGCATACAAAACATAGGTGCTTTGGCAGGATTTTCACTTTTCACTCCAGTGATTCCCATACGGGGACAGGCACTACCGGCGTTTATCAGCAAGCGGTACGTTTCCCCTTCTTTTCGAATCACCAAAATAATCTCATCTCTTGCCGGCTGATAGACCTTTTCTACCCTCCCGCCGCTGAGTTTTTCATTGATTTCCTCTACTATGAAAGAAAGCATTCCTGCATCTAAAGCCAAACCAACCACTCCTTTTCGTCAATCGTAAATTATATCTTTTTATACATCCGCATAGCATACAAACGAAATACGTTTTCCTGTAAACTGCATACCGCATTTATGAGCCAAGGCGACAGATGCAGAATTATCTTCATAGCACTTGTACCACACTTTGTATCCCTGTGTACACAAAGATTCTGTCAATGCTTCCGTACACATAAACCCAAATCCCTGACCTCGATACTGTAGCGCAGTCTCCACATGTATTTCCGCAGCGCCATTTGCATAAAATGCATTATTTGTGCAGGCGCAGGAAATGATTTTATCGTCTCGTATTACTGCGTATGCTGTACCTTTTTCGGCATTTCCAAAATCCGGTTCTGCATCTGTCTGATTTTCATATTTCAGCCATGCGTCTCTCGTTTTCAGCGCAACCGCCTCATTCTTTCTGCGCTTTTTCAATGTCCCTGCAAAGGCTGTAAATTCCAATATTGCGCGGGATGCCTGCGAATCATATTGGTAGCCATAATCTGCCAAAAAAGCCGCTATTCGTTGTGACGCCCATGTAATCCCCTCTTCTTCAAAAGGGTTGCCGCCATAGGCAGACAAAAATTGTTCTGCCACATTTTTGCAGGATCTATAAACCGTAAGGGATACTTTTCCAGCTGCGCTCTGATAAATTTCAAAAGGAATGGCAATATACGCCTCATTGGAAAGGGCGGCTTGTTCCACAGACAGATCTTCAAATCGTATCATTGTTTCATACTCCTTTTCTTTATTTTAGAATAACAAATCATCCGCTTTTTTGCAAGGAAAAACCAGGAAAACCCTGTGAATTATTTATGAAATGTTGAAATACATCTGGATTTTAACAAAAAAATATGATAGAATGTATGAAATGTTCTAACCTCTGCTGAAAGCAGTAGGCAGCTGTAAAGATTTGAAAGGATTTCATATGCCCAAATATATAGAAAAAGTGGAAAAAATGATTCTTCCGGTGATTCCCACCAGAGGTCTGGTTGCGTTTCCCTCCATGCCGATGAATTTTGAATTGGAACGGGAGATATCGATTCGCGCTGTGGAGGCTGCCGCCGGGGAGGACATGTATGTGCTACTCCTATGTCAAAAAGATATAGGATGTGCCGCTCCCACCCCAAAAGATCTCTATGAAGTCGGCACCGTGTGCCGGATCAAGCAGACTCTGAAATCTCCCGATGGAATTGTGCGTGTGCTCGCAGAAGGCGTTTGCCGGGGTACCGCCATATCCTTTACCGGGAGAGATGGCTGTATCTATGCCAACGTTCTCACAAAAACAGTTGCCCTGGAAAAGGGCGATTCTGATATTCGCAGCGAAGCGCTGCTTCGGGAAGCAATAACCGCTTTGGAAGACTTTCTTGGATACCTGCCGTCGGAGTCCGGCGAAATTCTTCTTTCTGCCCGCAGCATCAAAAATCCCGGGCAGGCAGCAGACTTTATTGCCGCCAGTGCTTTTGTAAAGTTTGAAGACAAGCAGCGGATACTGAATGTGTTTGAACCGCTGGCACGGCTGGAAACGGTAGCTGTGATCCTGGAAGAGGAAACGAAGCTTCTGGCTGTAGAGCTGTCTATTCACAAAAAAGTGCGGCAGGCCATCGATGATAATCAAAAGGAATATTACCTGCGTGAACAATTGAAAGCAATTCAAACAGAATTGGGTGATGACGCAGAAGACGAAGCTAGTGCTTACTACAGCAAAATTGAAGCTTCCGGATTTCCGAAAGAAATACAGGAAAAGCTCTCCAAAGAAGTTGGGCGTCTGTTAAAAACGGCGTATGGAAGTCCGGAGGCTGCTGTCCTGCGCAATTATTTGGACCTCTGCCTGGAAATTCCCTATGGAAAGTTTACCAAGGATCGGCTGGATATCGCTCGGGCAAAAAAAATATTGGACGAAGATCACGACGGCTTGGAAAAACCCAAAAACAGAATTTTGGAATATTTGGCCGTAAAGCAGCTGAATCCGCAGCTTCGACACCAAATTATTTGCTTTGTAGGCCCTCCTGGAGTGGGTAAAACCTCCCTTGGACAATCTATTGCACGGGCAATGCATAGAAAATTTGTGCGTGTTTCTCTTGGCGGCATCCGGGACGAGGCTGAAATCCGCGGTCATCGCAAAACATATGTGGCAGCTATGCCAGGTCGAATCGTCAATGCTTTGTGCCAGGCCGGCTCCATGAATCCGGTGATGCTCCTGGATGAAATCGACAAGCTCTGCTCCGATATGCGGGGAGATCCCGCCTCCGCCCTGCTGGAGGTTCTGGACAGCGAGCAAAATAAAACTTTCCGGGATCATTTTGTAGAGATGCCCTGTGATCTCTCTAATGTAATGTTTCTGGCAACTGCGAACACTTTGGATACCATTCCCCGTCCGCTGCTGGATCGTATGGAGATCATTGAACTGTATACGTATACGAAGCCAGAAAAATTGGCAATCGCAAAAAACCATTTGATTCCCAAACAAATGAAACGACATGGACTAACCAAACGTATGCTGCGTTTGTCTGACGATGCCATCACAGAGCTGATCGACGGATATACAAGGGAATCCGGCGTCCGTAACCTGGAGCGGGAAATCGCTGCTGTCTGCCGGCGCGCCGCACGTAAGATGGTAGAAGAGGGCAAAAAAAGCATTTCTATTTCCAAAGAAACGCTCCCTGCGTATCTCGGGCCGAAAAAGTACTTGGAAGAGGAAAAAACCACGGAAAACGAAGTGGGGGTAGTCAATGGGCTTGCGTACACTTCTGTAGGCGGAGATCTTCTGAAAATCGAAACCACTGTTATGCCTGGAAGCGGAAAAATTGAGTTGACGGGAACGCTGGGAGACGTAATGAAGGAATCGGCGCGCATTGCTGTAAGCTATATTCGTACCAACAGCGATGTGTTGGGTATTCCGCAGGACTTTTATAAAACGAAGGATATTCACATCCATGTGCCGGATGGTGCTACGCCCAAAGACGGTCCCTCTGCCGGTGTAACCATGCTTACCTCACTGGTCAGCACGCTGACCGGCGTTCCAGCGCGCTGTGATACTGCTATGACAGGAGAACTCACCCTTACCGGCAGGGTCCTTCCGATCGGAGGTCTACGGGAAAAAAGCACAGCCGCATGGAACGCAGGCATCAAGCGGGTGTTGATCCCGGCTGACAACCTGTCTGATCTGGAAGAATTGGATCCGGTAGTACGGGCTTCGCTTCTGTTTATACCGGTAAGGAAAGGGATGCAGGTTCTGCAGCAGGCGCTTGCCCGGGAAGATGCTCCTGCATCAAACGATTCGAAACGGCAGCCTCCCTGTAGTTCCAAGCAGTCTATTCCCCTCCAGGACAGTGTACATACGCCGATTACCGCTCGACATACGGATACATAACAATAAAAGCAGGTGCTTATGAAACCAAATTTAAACAATGTTTCCCTTTTGATTTCTGCAGGGTCCATCCGGCAGTTTCCTGTGGACCAGCTTCCCCAAATCGCTTTTTCCGGACGTTCTAATGTGGGAAAAAGTTCCCTGATCAATGTGCTTTTACAGAGAAAAAAGCTGGCGCGTGTGAGCAGTACACCAGGAAAAACCATTACCATTAATTTTTACAGCGTCGATAATAAAATTATGCTGGTGGACCTGCCGGGATACGGGTATGCCAAACGTACCTACGAGGAGCAGAAGAAATGGTCCGCCCTGACAGATGGGTATTTTACAAACAATCCTGTAGGGGATCGGGTCCAGGCTGTCGTGCAGCTGATTGATTCCCGTATTGGGCCTACCAAAGACGACCGGCAAATGCTGGATTTTTTAAGGGAAGCAGATATGCCTCATATTTTGGTATATACCAAAGTAGATAAACTGAACCGTACCCAGCGCGACGCTCTGGAGGTATCTTTAAAGGAAAGTCATCCCTCCCCCCGAACTCCGCCTGTCCGGTACATCCACATGTAAC
>CANQWE010000051.1 GCA_947627475.1 uncultured Clostridia bacterium | reverse complement strand
CTGTCCCGCAGGCAGCCGTATTCCACAAAGGTTTTCAGATCCCGCCATATATTTTCATATGCGGGACGATCCAGATTGAACATGGAGGTGAGCTTGTCTGCGACCTTTTTTGTAATATGATTGGAAATTTTGGTAACATACCCGCTGTTTTGCAGATAGCTTCTGGACACGTTTAGAGGAAGCTCCGGACAGTCTAAAACACCTTTGAGCATCAAAAGATACTCTGGGATGACTTCTTTGATATTGTCCGCTACAAATACCTGGTTATAGTAGAGCTTTACCTGACCTTCCAGACTTTCAAATTCGCTTTGAATCCGAGGGAAGTACAGAATGCCCCGGAAATTCAAGGGATAATCCGCCTTCAAATGAATCCAAAACAGAGGTTCTCTGTAGTCATGAAACACCTTTTTATAAAATTCCCGGTATTCTTCATCGGTACAGTCTGATGGGTTCTTTAAATACAGGGGTGCAGTGTCATTGATGGGAGCGGGGACGTCCTTTTCGTCTTTGGTCTCACCGTCATCAAAATAAATTTCCACCGGCATAAAGGCACAGTATTTCTTTAAAATATCCTGCAACTTGCCGCTGTCCAGATATTCTTCGCCTTCTTCACTCAGATGCATCACAATGGAGGTGCCCCGCTCAGGGGCCTCATCTGCATCGCAACCAGCGATCACATAGGCGCCCTCTTCGCTGCAGGTCCATTTTACCGGATCTGCACCAGTGTAGGAGCGGGTGAACATATCTACTGTGCTGCTTACCATAAATGCAGAGTAGAATCCAAGGCCAAAGTGACCGATAATGCCACTGTCTCCGCTGTTTTCTCCTTCATACTTTTGAATAAAATCCAATGCTCCGGACAGAGCAATCTGACAAATGTATTTTTCTACTTCTTCTTCCGTCATACCGATTCCGTTATCGGTGACGGTGATGGTTTTTGCATCCTTGTCCAAGGACACGGACACGCGAAATCCCTCGTCGGGGATACTACGCGCACTTTCGTCGCCCAAGGAAATCAGCCGGCGAAGCTTGGTAACTGCGTCGCATGCGTTGGAGACGATCTCCCGCAAAAAGATTTCCTTGTCAGAATACAGCCATTTTTTGATTACAGGAAATATGTGTTCAATTTCTACGCCGATGCCGCCTTTTTTTTCCATTATAATGCCATCCTTTCAAATAAATATTAAAGTAAAATATACGCCGATTCTGTCGGCTTCCATTTATTTTATAAAATCACTAATTTATTATTTTATAATGAAACATACTGATTGTCAATGCATAATCTGTGAATTTCTAAGTCATTTTAAAAAGATTCCCCCTGTCATTTAAGCATAGCATTTTAACGGGACTCATATATATTAACGAAGTAACTGATACGGAGTAGAGACTATGGCTAAAATTTACAAAAGTCCAGCAAAGATCAGGAGAGACAGTCAAGAAAAAGAAAGATGTGTAATTCTTGGCGAATACATAATTGAAACAAACGGAACTGTTCGGGAGGCCGCTGCAAAATTTGGAATCAGCAAATCTACCGTACACAAGGACGTCACAGAGAAGCTGAGGGAAACGGACCGGGCATTATATGGGGAGGTGAAGAAGGTGCTGATCCGCAACAAGGCGGAGCGCCATCTGCGGGGCGGTCAGGCCACAAAACAAAAATACTGTGCAATGAAAAAGGTTTCAGGGTGAGGCGCATAGAAGGAAAAGGCTCTGTCACAACACAGGAATGTTCGGTAAGAGGGGAAAATGCACATCCGTTTTTTGTCTTGATACCGGAGGGGCGGTCTGCATGGCGGGCGTGAAACAATCCCCCGCACACCGTAGGTGTGCCCCCCTTTTACACAAGGGGGCTTTAGGAGAATGCTGCCTCCCCTTTTCGAAGGGGAGGTGTCGCCGCAGGCGACGGAGAAGCTCCGTTCTATCTTCCATCAGCCATTTATTGTGTCAGAGCAAGGCCAAAAGCCTGCAAAGCTCAACTAAAGCTTTGCAGGCTTTTGGCTTTTTTCTTCTTTATGCCATATAGGTAGAACAATGCGGAAAGCGCCGTGGAAAGCACCCAGCCGATTGGCCAGGAAATCCAAATCCCAGTGGTTGTCAATGGAGTGGAGGAAAGCAAAATTGCCAGAAGCACCCGAAGCACCAAATCTGTAAAAGTAGAAGTTACAAATTGCTTCATCATACCGGCGCCTCTGAAAATTCCGTCCAGGACTAATTTTGCGGCGACTACAAAATAGAAGGGAGAGATAATTTGTAAAAATAGGGTTCCTACCTCCATCGCCTGACCCGTAGGGTTATCTAAGAATATGTATACAAGATATCTTCCCCCAAAGAAGTAAAGCAGTACCAGAGGCAGGCAAATCGTCCATACGATTTTCAGTCCCGCTCTGCAGCCGGATAGAATGCGGTCAAACTTCTTTGCACCAAGATTTTGTGCCGTATAATTGGATATACCATTGCTGAGCGTGGAAAGGGAAGAGATTACCATATTATTGAGTTTAACAGATGCAGAGTATCCGGCAATGACCGGAGTACCGAAATTGTTAATGACCCCTTGAATAATAATATTGCCTACAGAGACAAAGCTCTGCTGCAAGATACTGGGTACGGCAACGGCGGAAATTTGCCGCAACAGTCTCCAGGAAAAAACAGACACTTTTCCTTGTGTTTGAATTTTTGAAAATCGGCGAAACAGAAAGAGAACTGCAAGCACACAGCTGATCCCTTGACAAAGGAAAGTCGCCCAGGCTACCCCGTCAACGCCCATGTGAAATCCTGCAACAAACAGGATATCGACTGCAATATTAGAGATGGAAGAGCATGCAAGAAAGATAAAAGGTGTTTTAGAATCTCCCAGAGCCGAAAAAATACCGTTTGCTACGTTATAGTAAAATACAAAGGGAAGCCCCAGCATGTAGATATCCAGATACAGCTTGGAATCCGTAAATATATCTTTTGGCGTATGAATCATTTGGAGAAGCCCGTCACAGAAAAGGATACCGAACAGCATCAAAACACCACAAAGAATACCACTTGCAATGAGTGTTGTATATACGGCAGTTTTCAAATCTTTATATCGCTGAGCGCCAAACAGCTGCGATACGACTACGGAACAACCGATATTGCATCCGAAAGCAAAGGCAAGAAAAATGAGCGTGATCTCATAGCTGTTGCCCACGGATGCAAGAGCATTGTTACTGATAAACTTCCCCGCAACAAAGCTGTCGGCAATATTGTAAAGCTGCTGGAAAAGGATGCTGCCAAACAAGGGAAGGCAAAATTTCCAGAGGACCGTACTGGGTTTTCCTGTAGTTAGGTCTTTGTTCATGATTTTTTACCGCCCATAAAGAATTATGATGTATAATTATACCACAAACCGTGTATTGTGTAAATAAATATGCGCTTCTATATGTATAAAAAAAGAAGACAAATTGCCTTCTTTTTTTATTATTTTTATACAGTAGCGAAACTGAGATCATTCAGTACCTGACGCAATCGGTCCGCTGACCTATGGAGCCGTGAAAATTCATCTTCGTTTAGCGGGATATCCAGCACATGCTTGACGCCGCCCTTGCCTACTACGCATGGAACACTAAGGTAAACATCGTTTATTCCATAATGGCCGCTGATTAGAGTAGATACAGGCAAAATAGTGTTTTCATCTCTTACAATGCTGCGAATAATCCGCAGCGCAGCCTGAGCAATGGCATAGTAGGTAGCGCCCTTTCCCTGGATAATCTCATATGCGCTGCTCACGACCGATTCATATGTGCCATATAAATCGCCCAGTCCACCGCCGCACATCTTCAGGTAGTCGTCCAAATCAATACCGGACACGTTGGCGCTGCTCCATACAGCCAGTTCTGAATCCCCATGCTCTCCAATAATAAAGGTATGCACGTTTCGATGGTCTACATTCAGCCGCTCCCCAACCAGATACTTGAGACGTCCGCTGTCCAGTACGGTGCCGCTGCCGATCACACGGCAGGGATCAAAACCGGAGAGCCGATATGCCTCATAGGACAAAACATCTACAGGGTTGGTCACTAAAAGAAGAATACACTCCTTGTTGACTGCAGCAATCCGGGGGACAATGTCCTCAATGATTTTGGCGTTTTTCTGGGCCAGTGCCAGCCGGTCTTCTCCTTCTTCCTGATTGGCTCCAGCTGCAATGACCACGATACCTGCGTCGCATAATTTTTCATACGTACCTTGATAGATAGACATAGGAGCCAGGAAAGACAGGCAATGACTCAGATCCATTACCTCGCTCCGGGCCTTTTCTTCATCTCGGTCTATCAGTACGATTTCTGAAAACAATTTTGATTGTGCCACTGTATAAGCGATAGTGGCACCTACATGACCGCACCCAACAATGCCGATTTTTTGCATTTTCATATTTATTCTCCCTTTTTAATATTCGTATAAAATTAGTATTTCTCAAAATGGAAAAAATATTTCTATGAATCCTTTGCAAATTCACTTGACAAATCCGTTTATACTGTATATACTGATTATATACAGTATAGGAGGGGATCGCTTGCATATATGGATAGACAATAAAAGTGGGGTACCGATCTACGAACAGATTTATGCGCAAATTAAAACGCAGATCATCAGCGGAGAGCTGCAGGAAGATGATCCGCTCCCTTCCATTCGGAATTTGGCAAAGGATCTGCGTATCAGTGTAATAACGACAAAGCGCGCATATGACGAATTGGAAAAGGAAGGATTTATTTACACCGTTGCAGCGAAGGGATGTTTTATAGCCTCAAAAAATATTCAGTTGATTCGGGAAGAAAATCTAAAAAAAATAGAAGATTACATCGGCAAAATTCTGCAGCTTGCAGCAAGCTGTAATCTGCAGAAAGAAGATATCATGGAAATGATCCATACCTTGGCGGAGGAAATTATATGAATGTATTGGAAATTCGAAATCTTTGTAAATCTTATTCAGGGTTTTATTTGGATCATTTAAATTTGACTCTGCCCAGCGGGTGCATCATGGGTCTTATTGGAGAAAACGGAGCTGGAAAAAGCACTACGATAAAGTTGATTTTAGATTTAATAAAAAGAGATAAGGGAAGTATAACCGTACTTGGAAAGGACAATAAAACGCATTTTCGTTTAACAAAAGAGGATATTGGTGTGGTGATGGACGAGGTAGGTATATCCGCGTGTCTGAATGCGAGGCAGGTAGGCAGGATTATGAAGTATACATATCGAAACTGGGACGATGCTGCTTACCTTGGATACCTGCGTACGCTATCCATCCCGGAAAAGAAACCATTTAAGGCTTTCTCCCGCGGTATGAAAATGAAATTGGGAATTGCAATTGCCCTCAGCCACCACCCAAAACTTTTGCTTTTGGACGAAGCTACGGCAGGATTGGACCCTGTTGTACGCGATGAAATACTGAATATATTTAGTGAGTTTACGCGTGATGAGAGCCATGCAATTTTAATATCCTCTCATATTGTAAGTGATCTTGAAAAAATTTGTGATTACATTGCATTTCTTCATAAAGGAAAGTTGCTGCTTTGTGAAGAAAAAGATTTCTTAAAAGAACAGTATGTAATCGTACACTGTACTGCAGAGGAGCTACGGCAAATTGTGCCATCCGCTATCAGAGGAATAAAAGAAAATGCCTACGGAGCAGAGGCGATCGTCCAAAAAAGCAAAGTCCCTGTTGGTATGTCCACGGTTCCGGTGGATATTGAACAGTTATTTATTTCTATGGTTAAGGAGGATTGCTTACAGTGAAGGGGTTGCTGCTGAAAGATTTTTATTTAATCAGTAAATATTGCAGGGCATTTCTTTTTATCATGGCGGTATTTATAGGGGTATCTTTTTTAGGAGAAGGCAATCTATTCTTTGCATTCTATCCATGCATCATTTCCGGAATGTTGCCGATGACGCTGATTGCCTATGACGAACGGGACAATTGGAATGCATACGCAGGAGGACTTCCTTATACAAAAGCGCAAATGGTTTCTGTAAAATATTTAATCGGATTGAGCACAAGCACATTGGTTTTGACTGCCGTGGCCATTACAGAAGCCTGCAGAATGGTATCTGATCAGTCGTTTCTGTTGTCTTCCTATCTCATTTTTCTTATGACACTTCTATCCATCTGCTTACTCGTACCTGCACTGATGCTTCCATTCGTATTTAAATTTGGAGCAGAAAAAGGACGAATCATATACTATGTGGTGATTATAATTGCTTGTGCCGGGAGCGCGCTGCTTACCAGCGGAGACAAAACCAGTCCGTTTCTTCTATCCAAGACAGGTATGGGCTGCGCTTTTGTTATCTGCTTTGCATCTGTTCTTCTGTATTGTATATCATGGCTTTTATCCATCTATTTATATAAAAGACGCGAAGTTTAAGTAGTTTAATATGTACGGACAAAAAACAGGGGACAACCATTTGGCCATCCCCTGTTTTTTGCTTTTATCGTATTTCTACCGTGATTTTCATATCTGCCAGCTTTGCTGCAGCTTTCATCACTGTTCGGACAGCTCTGGCAATATTGCCATGCTTTCCGATGACCATTCCCATGTCGCCTTCGGCCACTTTTAACGTAAGTGTTACATTGTCGCCGTCGATCTCCTGCGTAACTCGTACTTCATCAGGATTTTCAACAATGGACTTGGCTATGTCTTCAAGAAGACGAACCAGATCGATCATAATGATTCCTCCCGCGCCTTACTGTGCATCGGCATCGGAATAGTTGTCGATCAAAGCCTTTACAGTATCGGTGGGCTGTGCGCCGTTTGCAATCCATTTTGTGATTTTTTCCTTGTCCAGCTTTACAGTAGCAGGATTGGTCATAGGATCATAATAGCCTACTTCTTCAATAAATCTGCCGTTTCTGGGGTACCGGGAGTCTGCAACCACTACACGGTAAAAAGGATTCTTTTTTGCACCCATTCTTCTCAGTCTGATTTTAACCATTTTCGTTTCCTCCAAAATAAATAAATGCTTTTATTACACAGCGGCTATGCCGCACAGTAACATTCCCAGAGTGCCGTTAAAATTGGAACGGCATTTTTAATCTTTTTTTGCCTTTTTTTCCTCGGCCCATGCCGCCGATTTGCTTGAACATTTTGTTCATTTGATCATACTGTTTCATCAAGCGGTTGACTTCCTCTACAGAGGTGCCGCTGCCGGCAGCGATCCGCTTGCGGCGGGACCCATTGATCAGCTCCGGACGTTCCCGCTCGGCTGTAGTCATAGAGAGGATGATCGCCTCGGTGTGCCGCAAGGCATTCTCGTCGATTTTTGCATCCTTCATTGCACCTTTGTTTATTCCGGGAAGCATACCAATGATGCTTTCTAAATTTCCCATATTTTTTAGCTGGTGCAGCTGGTCCAGATAATCGGACAGAGTGAAAGAATTTTCCCGCAGCTTTTTCTCCAGCTCCGCGGCCTTCTTTTCATCAATGGCTTGCTCTGCCTTTTCGATCAGAGAAAGCACGTCTCCCATCCCCAAAATACGGCTAGCCATACGATCGGGATAAAAGGGTTCAATGGTATCCAGCTTTTCACCGGTTCCCACAAACTTAATAGGCTTGCCGGTGGTATAGCGCACAGAGAGCGCAGCACCGCCTCGGGTATCGCCGTCCAGCTTTGTCAAAACCACGCCGGTGATATCCAAAAGATTGTTGAAAGACTCTGCAACATTTACGGCGTCCTGCCCCAGCATCGCATCTATCACAAGAAGAATTTCTGTGGGGTGTACGGCATCCCGGATATCCGACAGCTCTGCCATCAGCGCTTCATCTACATGCAGTCTGCCGGCGGTATCCAAAAACACCATGTCGCAGCCGTTTTTCTGTGCGTATTTTATCGATTCCTTTGCAATTTTGACCGGGGAAGTATTGCCCATTTCAAAAACGGGAATATCCAGCTGCTGCCCCACAATCTGCAGCTGCTTGATTGCAGCGGGTCGATAGATATCACAGGCAACAAGCAGGGGATGCTTCCCCTGTTTTTTATAAAGCCCGGCGATTTTTGCGCTGTGGGTTGTTTTACCGGCGCCTTGGAGGCCGCACATCATAATAACGGTGGGGGGACTTGAGGAAATCTCCAGTTTCGCTCTGGTGCTGCCCATGAGGCTGGTAAGCTCTTCGTTTACGATTTTTACAATCTGCTGGGAGGGAACCAGGCTTTCCATCACTTCGGCTCCCACGGCACGCTGAGAAACCCGGTTGACAAATTCTTTCGTTACCTTAAAGCTTACGTCTGCTTCCAAAAGGGCCAGTTTAATTTCCCGCATTCCGGATTTGATATCCGCTTCGGTCAGCTTTCCCTTGTTCCGAAATTTTCCAAGGGCACTACTTAATTTGTCACTGAGACTTGAAAACATCGCTTTCCTCCGCTTTCTTCTATATGGAAAGGTTTTCTAACTTTTGGGCGATCCCTGTCAAAGGATCCTGCAGATCGGGATACGTCTTTGCCAAGACATAGAGTTCCTTACAGATTCCATTCAGCTGCTTTTGCAGTGTTTCAAAACGGCTTGCTAAGGCCAGTGTTTCTTCCAGGTGCAGCAGCTCCTGCTCGCTCTTTTTGATAGAGTCTCGCACGCCTTGCCGAGATATGCCGGTATTTTCTGCGATTTCTGCCAGGGAAAGATCCTCATCATAGTACAAGGTGATCAATTCCCGGCGTCGCTGGGACAGGATATCTCCATAAAAATCCAGCAGCAGAGACAGGCGCATGTCTTTTTGAAACATATCTGCCTCCATTCTGTAAAGTAAATTACTTTACAAGTATAGCAGGGTTTTACAAGTTTGTCAACTATTTAGCTGAAAAAAGATACATGAATGTACTTTTTCAGTACTTCATTTTCAAGGCAGTAACACTTTGCGGCCGCCATAATTTTGTCATCACCCGTATCTATTTGATTTTCAGAGCAGAATGTATCAAATGCCTCGTCGGAAACATAAATTTTTCCTCTATGGACAATGCTCCGATTACGAGATATTTTTTGATTTCATAGCTGGCTGATTTGGTACACATAACAAAAAAGCATCCTCTTCTGTAATATTTAAAATTTCCGTATAGTACGCATCCAGTGGCATGTCCAGAGAGTCTGCGATTTCCTTTGCTTAATTACCGTTTCCAGCGAGCAGTTTTAAGGTCTTCCTCCGATATGGAAAAAGTGCATTAATCAAATGCCGCCTTGAAAAATCTATCCTTTTCCTCTACAAAACTTTCATATGTAAGCTCTGCTTGCTTCATTTCAAATAGGGAGTCGTAAAAATTAGAGAAAGAAGAAAAATTTTGCTGTGCCAGAAAATCTTCAGTTTCCTCTTCTTCAACGTATTGATAAACAGAGGTGGTTCCTGCCGAAAAGACAGCCCCTTCAATCGTTTTATAGCAATCGTTTGATAGGGCATCAATAGATACTGTGAGCGTTTCTCCAACAGTCATTCTCACGAGAAGCTTTTCTATATGAGAATCCAAGTGACCAAGACCGACAACTACGACTGCATTATTATCACAGTATACCTAATTTTCTGCTGCATCTATCATTACGATATCTAATGTTTTATATGCCGTGACAGCAGGTGACATAACTACGATAGGTTCTGCCGTCTTTAAGGATTTGTGCACTTTCCGAAAAAGCTTCATATGCCACTGTTTCCCAATCGCCCACATATACTTTGAAATCCTGGATATAGTCATTATATACAGAAACGGCTTCATTTTGAACTTCCGATGCACATGCGTTCCAATAATCGTATCCCGCATCAGCCGCATCAGTTGCATACACTGGTATAACAAAGGCTGCCGCTGCAATACACATTGTCAAAAGCAACGACATAAATTTATGTTCTTTCATTGTTACTCCTCCTTATTCTCATATACTCGTTTGGCTTTTTCATGGAAATAATAAAAGTTCTATGCCATAATAAAAGCGCATAAATCGTGTGTGTTAACACAGCGACTTATGCGCAGAAATTGCTGATTTGCAAATGATAATCCCTTCGACGCAAACCAGGATGAGCCGCCGTGCTTTTACCATAAAAGGCGTTTCATGGCAGGTTCCCCATTTCATTCATAACTGACACATGCGGATTTTCTATTGCAATGATCTATCATTATTATATTATATAAATTATATTATATAACATGTAGTATGTCAATCCCTTTATAACAAAGCAGCCGCAACGGAAAGCTGCGGCTGCTTATCTTTTTCAGGAAACTTTTGCGACGATAGATTCTGCCCAGCGTACAATTTCTGTTCTCTCTTCCAGAGAGATTTTTTTGCCGCCAAACAGGGCAGGGCCCCCATTTACGTAGTAGATATCATCTGTAAGTACGTTTGTACCTGCTTCTTTCAGAATATCAATTACTGTTTGCAGGCCTTTGTTGTCAGCCTTGTCCGGCCCGTCAACAAAAATAGCAACGTTATTCGCCGCCTGCTTGGTCAGCTGCCGACAGAACAGACGGAGCTGATCGTTGGGTTCGTCCTTGATGGTCATGCCGATAAATACCACCCGTTCCTTATCACAAGGAAATGCCGGGGGGATGTCGTTGACCAGACATTTAAACGCCTCGGCAATTGCGGATGCAAAGGTTTTTACTTTTGCCTTTTTTGTAGAATACATAACGCGGACTTTCACTTTTGGTGCAGCCATACTATAACCTCCGAATGTGTATATACAAATATATTATCACGAAAAATGGGAAAATGCAAGTAGGATTGCGGGAATTTATAAAATATAAAACCTTCTGCAGTCATTGCAGAAGGTTTTAAAAAGTATCAACCGCGCTCTCCGCGTCTTATGAAAAATAACGCTTTACTGATCACCGGACACAACACGATATTAATTGCAAGCTCTACAAAGAAGTTGACGCCAATCAATGCCAGAAAGACGAGAGCCACTAAGCCGCCAGTGGACCATGTAGATATTACCGGATCCGCCATAAGTGCACTGCCAAAGATCGTCAGCATCCCCAGGGCAAATATACCGGTATTGACAACCGGGCATACGACTGCGGATATAAGGATATTAACACCCTGGTATTTCGAAACCTTCATTAGCAGCTTGTATACTAAGCCGGATAAAAATCCTGCAGCTGTCGTTTTTACAATGCAAAGAATAGAAGCTGCTACAGGGTTTGTCGCAACAAGAAATACGTAAAAGGCGCTTTGCCCAGTTAATACTTGGACCATTGTTACAACGCCTGATACGCCGCCTATGAAAGCGCCGTAGCCTGGCCCAAAAAGCACGCCTGCAATTACGATAGGAATTAATCCGAAGTTTAAATTGATGGTTCCTACGGGGATGTAGATTAGCATCAAAACAACTTCCAGCGCTGCAAGAAACGCAAGCTGTACCATACGAAGAATTTTCGCATGTGCATTTATGGACTTTGCCATATAAAACCTCCGGGGCTTTAACCCAATGCTGCCTTCAAAACATTTGTTTTGTAAGGCGCATGCATAAAATTTATAATCAGGCCGAAGCCAGATTACCGAGCAGAAAAAATTTTGTATAATTCATTTGTGCTTGCGATTGACACAATATAGAGCAGCAGCTCCACGTACTGTCAGATCTGGGTCTATATTCATCTTATTACAGGAAAGTGGAATCAAAGACGGGGCATGTCCGCCCGTTGCAATCAATGACAAGACTTCGTCTTTATTACACAATGCTTTTCTCAGCTGTTCGATCAGACCATCAATCAAACAAATGTGTCCGTTAATTATTCCACTTTGCATGCTGGTAATAGAATTTTGTCCAATCAGGGACGCTGGTTTTGTTAGTGGAACCTCATTTAAAAGTGCAGCAGAACCAGTCAACGCATCCAGACAAGTCTGCAGTCCTGGATGAATGATGGTACCTACGATGTGGCCGCATCGATTGACGGCTGTGAAGGTGGTTGCAGTTCCTGTATCTACCACTACAAACGGCTGTGGACATACCATTCGTGCTGCAGCAACATTTGCCACAATGTCAGCACCCAGCTGTGAGTTGTAATCGATGTCTATTTGAAATCCGGTATGTGTTCCAGCGCCGATAATAAACGGTTTACTGCCGCTGATTTCCATAGCGGCCTGATAAATAGGCGTAGTAAGAGAAGGTACAACAGAAGCAATTACAGTGGCGTCTATTTTATCTAACATATGACATTCCGAAAGAAACTGATTTATAATTAGTCTGTATTCGTCGGAACTTTTTATAGAAGATGCAGCAATATGAAATCCGGCAGCCTTTTCAAGAGACGGCAGTACATATACTGCAAATTTCATTACGGAATTACCTATATCAATAGACAATAACATAGAAAAGACTCCTTTTGATTTTCTTAAATAGCTTCCCCCAATTATACAAAATTTGCATTTTGTATAATTGGGCCAGCCTGCTCCGCCGCGCTCAGCTGTTGTTGCTTGCTCAGCTAAGGGGATGGCCTACGGCCAAGGTTGAGAAAAAAAGCTCCAGAGTACTTGAAAAGGGACAACTCCTTTCCAAGAATTTTCTCCATGATAGCATAAAAAAGCCTGGAAAGCAAGAGCTTTCCTGGAAAAGAAACTGTAAGTCTGGTTGCGGCACGCCGCCAAGCAGGCGGCGAGCCGCGCTCCTCTCCTTGCGCCCTCCCATTGTAACAGCGCCCCGTTAGGGGGTGCAGCCTGGGAGAGGCAAGGCACGGGGTCGTATTTTGCCTGGGGCAAAATCTCCACCCCTCTGGGGCCTTGCCTTAGTGCGGCGCTGTTCCTGCTGGGGTGCCGCGCAGGCGGCAGAAAGGATGGTACAAAGCCATGACGAAATATCGAGCACTGAAAACGATCCTGCAGCAGGTCCCCGAGAACTGCCCGGTAGAGGTATTCGAGATCGAACCAATGGAGATGATCTCCGCCGATCAGGCCCTGCACTACTGGGCACACTGTGAGCACATGCTCCGGGAACGCGGAGCATGGAGCCGGGAGAACCTCCGGTACCGTGCGAGCCAGATCATGCCCGCCGAAGAAGGCGAAGGCTGCCAAGCGTACATCTACACCAACGATCCGGATCCGCTGGTGGCGATCGTGTACTTTGATCCGGCGATCCAGTTCGATCCGGAGTTGGAGGAAGAATTGGAGGAGGAGAAACCGGTGCAGCCAGAGCGGGAAAGAAGAATTCCCTACTGGAAATGGAAAAGCTGAGGGATTTCCCTCAGCTTTTTTTGCAAGAGTTTTGCAACCTCAAGCAATTATACCGAAAAAGTTTTCCAGGGGCCAGCCCCTGGAAAATGCCGCCTTCATGAGCGCAGCTGAAGCGGCGCTCATTCGAGCGGGTGAAAAGGGTCTGTGCGCAGCCGGCTGGCGATCAGGTCCACCAGCTGGTCCACCTGGCACCAGAGGACAGGCGCATTTGGGTCCTTCCCTGCATAAACGTCTGCATAGGCATAAATCGCCGTGGTGGCGTTGTCCGAGTGCTGGAGAGCTGTTTTGGCAGCCTCCATACCCTGTTCATGGCGAAGCTTGACAGCGAAGGACTTACGCAGCGCATGAGGGGACACCCCCTGCACATCGATTTCAGCGGCTTTGGCGGCCTCTTTGAACCAATTCCAGGCGGTCTGTCTGGTGATATGGCCGCATTTTGCATTAGAGCCCCAGAGGAAGCCTCTGCGAAATTTGGCCAAAAACAGCAATTCCCGGGCCGTTTGGCCCTTGAGGGTACAACTACCCTTCTTTTTGGTTTTTTGGGCGATATAGGCGATTTTAAGGGCATCTGGGGCGATTTGCTTCAAATCGCGGGTTTTGATTTTGAGCACATCCCCGATACGCAGGCCGGTTTCGAGGGCCACAGAAAAAACGAGCCGCCTATCCTTGGACAGGCGGCAGAAAACAGCGTTGATCTCCTCTGGGGACAAATATTTTGCTTTCATGGAATTGACAAACCCAAAGTGTCAAAAGTTCCCACTCCATCCGCTCTTGCCGCTGACAGCAGGAACGAAAGCGTCATCATTCGGGGGATCGCGATCCCACTGCTCCACATACCAATTGAGACGGGTGTGCAGAGTAACAATGTCTTTACAGAAGCCAGGAAGCCAGGGCAGCTGCTGGCAGCTAAGCCTTTCCCACTTATGCGCCAGCTCATAGAGCTTTTGCAGTTCTTCGCTGCAATAGCGGGCATAATTGCGATCAGCCTTGGAAAGCATAGGGTTCCCTCCTTGTATTATAGAGTAGTAGTTTTTAGTGACCCTCTCCAAGGTCATGTGCTACACTGTAAGGGATGCTGTGGA
>CANQWE010000050.1 GCA_947627475.1 uncultured Clostridia bacterium | reverse complement strand
GCGCTATAGCGAAGCGGATGCCCCAGCTTCGCCCCTACGGATGGCAGCACGATCCGAGAGCGCACTTTTGGAGTACCCCTGAAGCAACGTACCCTTTTCCGCAGCGCAGGAAAAGTACCAACCACATCCCCAGCTTCTTTCTTCAGTAGTCTGTCTTGGTAGAGCCAAATAAAAAGGGCCGGTGGCTGAGGCAGTATAGAAACATGCATATTTTCAGTTCCTTCCCTCGTACATTATAGTACAGTAGTGGACAGGAATGGAGTTTGTATGGGAATCGGAGAGCTTTTGCTTATCGCCTGCAGTCTTGCTATGGACGCCTTTGCCGTATCCGTGTGCAGAGGCCTTTCTATGAAGCGCGTCTCCGTGAGAGACGCGTGTATCGCGGGCCTGTGGTTTGGCCTCTTTCAGGCACTGATGCCACTGATTGGCTGGTTTTTGGGAGCACAGTTTATTGATTATATCGAAGTGTTCGACCACTGGATCGCCTTTGGTCTGCTTTTACTCATCGGCGGCAATATGATTTTCGATGCGGTCCGGGAGGGGGAGCAGTGTGATGTTCCAAAGGGAATGCTGCTGCCTGCCCTGGCCACCAGTATCGATGCCCTGGCAATGGGCGTGGCCTTTTCCATGATCGGGCAGGACTGCCTGAACATCTGGGGAACCGTACTGGCAATCGGTCTTGTCACCTTTATATTGTGCGTTGCAGGGGTGCTGATCGGCAGCTATTTCGGTACCCGGTTTCTCCGGGGAGCCAAAATTGCCGGCGGGATCGTTCTGATCCTGATCGGGGCAAAAATTGTGCTGGACCATTTACATATACTTTCATAAAATTTTGCAGGGTAGTCAACGTATTTCTCTCCTCTCGACTCGCTACCCTCCCCCCCTCAAATGAGGGGGGCTATAGAAATATATGAGTTACTGTCACTCCCTCAAACGTGGGGTGCTTATGAAGTAGAGCCTCCCCTGCAGGCAGCTCCTGCGGAGCTGCCCGGGAAGTGTCAGCGTAACAAAAACTTAAAGCCTCCCTATCCTTGTGTTTCGCTTGCGAAACACCGGGGTGGGGGACCGCGCCAGCGGTGGAGGGGTAGTATATTCGCGCAGCTACCTACCCTATTTGTATCCGGCTCAGCCTGGATAAGAAAGGTATAACAGTATCATGAAGCGTGTTTTAACCATACAGGATATTTCCTGCGTAGGCAAGTGTTCCCTGGGGGTAGCGCTGCCCATTATCAGCGCCGCCGGGGCGGAGGCGGCAGTGCTACCTACCGCGGTGCTCTCCGCCCATACAGCCTTTGCCCACGTATACAAGCGGGACCTGTCTGCAGATATGGACAAAATCCTTGCCGCCTGGCAGGCCGAGGGGATCACCTTTAACTGCATATACACCGGCTATCTTGCCAGTCGGGAACAGATCGGCACGGTGTCCGGCTTTCTGGACCGCCTGCCCGGGGGGGACA
Organism: uncultured Clostridia bacterium; assembly: GCA_947627475.1. Taxonomy (GTDB): domain Bacteria; phylum Bacillota; class Clostridia; order Oscillospirales; family CAG-272; genus Avispirillum. Next base: position 13,192 of record CANQWE010000050.1, on the reverse strand, counting down.
GGCTGGTTTTTGTGGATCCCGTAATGGGTGACTTCGGCAGGCTGTACGCGGGATTTCCCAATACCTTCCCGGAGCAGATGGCCCAACTGTGCGCCCGTTCTGATGTAATTGTCCCTAACCTGACAGAGGCCTGCGCCCTATTGGACGAGCCCTACCGGGAAGACTATACCCAGGAAAGACTGGTGGAACTGCTCCGTCGACTGTGCAGTGCAGGCGCAAAATGTGCGGTGCTTACCGGGGTATCCCCCGCAGACGGCACGGACAAGCTGGGGATCCTGAAATATGACAGCCGGGACGACTCTGTATTCACCTATTTCGGAGAGCATATCCATACGGATCAACCCCTCCACGGCACCGGGGACATTTTCGCCTCCGCCTGTGTGGGAGCTCTTGCCGCGGGGATACCTCTGGACGATGCCCTGGCCCTTTCGGTGGAATTTACCGCCCGCAGCGCGGCCTGCTGGGCCGCCGCGGCGGACCGGCGCTGGTATGGAGTGGACTTTGAGACGGCGCTGCCCTATTATATAGGACAGATTCGGGCGTATACAGATAAAATTTAATAGTTTATTTGCATCTTGCGGCAAACAATATGCTATAGTATTGATATTATCCCGGTGCACGCACCGGAGACAGCCGCCGGGTATGCCCGGCAAGGAGTAGTGGATCGATGATAGAGGTGGAACATCTTGTAAAATCCTACGGGACAAACCTTGCTCTGGACGACGTGAGCTTTTCTGTGGGTCAGCGGGAAATCCTGGGACTGCTGGGACCCAACGGAGCGGGAAAATCCACGGCGATGAATATTATGACCGGATACCTTTCTGCCAACGCAGGGACGGTACGCATCGGCGGAAAGGATATTCTGGAGGAGCCGGGGGAGGCGAAAAAGCGGATCGGCTTTCTGCCGGAGACGCCGCCCCTTTACGGCGACATGCGGGTGGAGGAATATCTGCGGTTTGTCTACGATCTGAAGCAGTGTACCTACAACCGGGACGCCCACATTGACGAGGTCTGCCGGGTGACCCGAATCGCCGACGCCCGCCGGCGGATCATCAAAAATCTGTCCACCGGATACCGGCAGCGTCTGGGGATTGCCCAGGCTCTCATCGGCAATCCGGAGGTGCTGGTGCTGGACGAGCCTACGGTCGGACTGGATCCCAAGCAGATCATTGAGGTACGCAACCTGATCCGTACCCTGGGCCGGGAGCATACCGTCATTTTGTCCTCTCATATTTTGTCGGAGGTGCAGGCCGTCTGCGACCGGGTGGTGATCCTGGACGGGGGTCGCGTTCTCTGTGACGAGAAGACGGACAGCATCAGCCGGACCATTCAGCAGAACAGCCGGATTCGGGTGAGCGTGTGCGGACCCGGGAAGGAGGTGCTGGAGGCGCTGCGGGCTGTACCGGACGTGCTCAGCGCCATGGCTACAGGGGAGAGGGAAAAGGATAGCTTTTCGTATTTTGTAGAATCTGCGCCCGGCGCAGATGTGCGCAAAGGAGTCTTTTTTGCCATGGCCCAGGGGGGCTGGCCTGTTGTGGGCATGGAGCAGGAGGGCTATTCCCTGGAGGATGTATTCCTGAAGCTGACCGAGGCGGCTGACACCGCCGGAAAAAAACGAAAAAAATGAACGGAAAGGCATAGGAATTTTGTATGTTTGCAATTTATAAACGGGAAATGCGCGCCTATTTTACAACGCCTGCCGGCTACATTTTTATGGCGATTTTCCTTTGCGCCGCTGGATTTATTTTTAGTCTGACCACCCTGCAGGAGCAGTCCACTGATGTGTCTCTGTATTTTCAGATTCTGATGATTGCCTATATTGTGCTGATCCCCCTGCTGACCATGCGGTCCTTTGCAGAAGAAAAGCGAAACAAAACAGAGCAGTTGCTCCTCACCGCGCCGGTGAGTCTGTGGAGCCTGGTCCTGGCCAAGTTTCTGGCTGCGTTTACCCTGTTTCTGGGTACGGTGGCCATCTCCTCCCTGTTTTTCGTGACCCTTGGCCTGTACGGAGATCCCAACTGGGGACGCGTGCTGGGCTGTACGGTGGGAATGCTCCTCATCGGCATCTGCTTCATCGCCATCGGCATGTTTCTCTCCTCCCTCACAGAAAATCAGTTTACCGCCGCCATCACCACCATCGGAGCCTTGTGCGGACTGGTGGTACTGGCTATGCTCAACGGAATTTTGGACAACTACGTGCTGCGCCTGATACTGGACTGGGTTTCCATCTACAGCCGGTACACCAATTTTACCATGGGGATATTCGACTTTTCCAGCGCTGTGTATTATTTGTCCATGTGCGGGGTATTCCTGTTCCTGACGGTGCGGGTATATGAAAAGCGCCGGTTTGCGTAAGGAGTGTGAACATGAAGCCTTGTAATAACTTTAGCACTGTGTGGTTCACACCCAAAAGCATCTTCCAATGGGGCCCTGCCCATTGGATCCCCAATAGCGGTACCGATGCTTTGCAACATTTGAATTTAGATTGTGAGGGATGGCCCAGATGAATATCAAAAAGCTGCAAAAGGCAAAGCTGCGCAGGCAAAGGAGAAATCAATATACCGCCATGTCCTCTGTGATCACGGCTCTGGTGATTGCCCTGGCCATCGTTTTCAACATCGCTTTCTTTGCCCTGGCAAGCCACTTCACCTGGTTTGCAGATATGACGAAGGATCAGGTATACTCCCTGTCCGACGCCACCCTGGAGCTGCTGGCAGACGTAGAGGACGAAACCAATATATACTTTACCGTGGAACCGGACAAAATCAGCGACGCCAGCCCGTTTCTGTTTTACGTATACCAGACGGCGCTTCAGCTGGAATCCAAATTTGACAATATCCATGTGGAATGTGTGGATATTGTAAAAAATCCTGGCTTCTTTAAATCCTATTACACCACCGCGGCCCAGGACATCAAAACCACCTCTGTAGTAGTGGAATGTGGCACGGAATTTCGCCTGTTCAATTTGGAATCGTTTTTCGTATACGATGAAAACTACGAAAATATTTGGGGATATCAGGCAGAACACAAATTTGTCTCTGCCATCCTTTCCATGACCTCCGCCCAGATGCCGGTGGTCCATATGACCACCCAGCACGGTGAGGCTGTGGGAGACGATGCCGCCGCGCTGGTGCAGCTGTTCACAGATGCGGGCTATGAAGTAAAGCCTATCGATCTCTCCAAGGAGGAGATCGACGAGGATGCCCGGATCGTGGTGATTAACAACCCGATGTATGATTTTGCCGGCATGGAAGCGGATGACGCGTCTGCCAACGAGATCGATAAGCTGGACCGGTTTTTGGACGGCTACGGCGCTTTGATGGTGTTCACCTCTCCCGAATACGCGGGGAATCTGAAAAATCTCAGCGAGCTGCTCAGCGAATGGGGAATCGGATTTAACCCGGATACCTATGTAAAGGATACCGCAAACGCTATTTCCACTGACGGTAGGGCCATTGTGGCAGACTATGCGGACCAGGACACCCTGGGTGCCTCTCTCTATCTGGATCTGTATGAGCTGGATGCAATGCCCAAAACAATCCTGCGGGGCGCCATGCCGCTAAATATTTTATGGGAGGATGATCCTTCCCTGGAGGGAACGAAAGTAGTCTCTCCCGTGCTGTTCTCCTACGACAGCGCCCAGACGATCCAAAACGGAGAAGTCCTCTCCTCCGGCGCCCAGCCTCTTATGACGATTTCCCGGGAAAGCCGGATCGAAAACAACGAATATTATTATTCTTATGTGCTGGTTTGCGGCAGCGCAGACTATACGGATCCCGCGTATCTTTTGTCCAACACCTACGCCAACAGCGACATCCTGTACAATACCATGCGGCTCACCGGCCGGGACCAGATCCTTGCAGATATAGAAATGAAGGTGCTGGACGACACCAGTATGGACATCACTACCGCCCAGGCAAACCGGTGGACGGTTGCGCTGACGGTCACCCTGCCCGTGCTCATCGGCGCAGTAGGGCTGGCGGTGCATATTAGGAGACGGAACGGATGAAACGGCAGAAAATACGGATCATTGTACTGCTTTCCCTGTTTGTGCTCCTGCTGGCGGGATATTTTCTGGTGATCCGCCCCCTGACGGAGCCGGATGAAGAACAAAAGGAAACCCCCGAAACAGAGGCCGGAGAGGTTCTTGGCAGCGGAGACCGGTTCTTCCTCTTTGGTTCTCTGTCCCGCAGCGACATTGCGCAGATCGAAGTGGAAAACGAATACGGCACCTTTGCCTTTTATCAGGCAGAGGAAAACAAATTTAAAATTAAGGGATATGACACAGTTCCCTACAGCGAAACGCTGTTTGCCACCCTGGTGAACACCACCTCCTATACCCTTTCCAAAACCAAGGTAGGCAGCAATCTGTCCGATGAGAAACTCGCAGAGTACGGTCTGGATGAACCGGTGGCACGGTGGACGGTTACCTCCAACGGAGGGGACAGCTTTACTGTGCTGGTAGGAGACCGGCTGCTCACCGGCGGTGGATACTACTGTATGCTGGAGGGCCGGCGCAGCGCTTATGTTCTTGGAACGGAAGTAGCGGACACAGTGCTGGTTCCCATTGAAAAGTATGTGACCCCGGTGCTCACCACCGGCATCTCCCAGGAGAATTATTATGAGGTGAATCATTTCACTGTGTACCAGGACGGAGACATGCTGATGCGCATCCGTCTGAAGGACAAAAAGGATCAAAACAATCCCGAGGCCCTGGCCGAAAATATTATGGATTATCCCACCGCCTATTACCCCAACTCCAACATGTACTATGAAATCATTTTTGCATATCTGGAGATGCAGGCAGATTCCTGCTATAAGCTGGGTGCGACGGCAGAGGATTTTGCAGCAGTGGGACTGGATCAGCCTGCCCGTGAAATTACCTTCGACTACGAGGGGCAGTCCTTCCGCCTCTCCTTCTCTGCCCTTACTGAGGAGGGGACCTACTACGTATGCTCCAGCCTGTATCCCAATGTGATCGGCATATGCAGCGGGGAGGATCACGCTTACCTGGAATATTCCCTCATCGACTGGATCGATCCATATGTATATCAGGAATATATCACCAATATCCGGCATTTGTCTGTTTCCACAGATGCGGTACAGGCGGATTTTGCGTTGTCTCATGATGTGGACGACACAGGCGATCAAGTTTTGTATGTTACGATGAATGGGGAAGAGGATTTGCGCCAGGATTACATTCCGCAGTTTCGGGAATTCTATAAGTCCCTTCTGGCCGTTTCCATTCAGGACTATTACAACGCGGACACTTACGCCACGATGTCTCCAGAGGAAATGGAGGTCTTTGCGGCGGATCCTGCCAACGCCTATATGACCTTTACTGCCACGACCCTGTCCGGTGAGGAAAAGGTGTATCGGTTTTATCCCTATTCTACCCGGCATTCCTTCGTTACTGTGGACGGTGTGGGGGAGTTTTACGTGCTGACGGATCTTGTGAAAAAGATCGAAAACGACACGGTGCGGATATTAAACGGGGAAGAAGTTACTGCCTTTGATAAAAGCTGACAAAAACAGGATCGGGTGTGCCCGATCCTGTTTTTTTATTCTTCCTTCCTGCTTACCAAAGCAGGGGAACGGATGGTACTTTTCCTGCGCTGCGGAAAAGGGTACGTTGCTTCAGGGGGGACACCAAAAGTGCGCTCTCGGATCGTGCTGCCATCCGTAGGGGCGAAGCTGGGGCATCCGCTTCGCTATAGCGCTGGTTTTGTACAGACTTTTCGTCTGCTCCGGGCGGTGGGACTCCCCCAGAGTCGCTTCGAGACACTGGGGTGGTGTCGGCACAGCACGTTCGTACTATTTGGCTCCCCTGTCAAGGGAAGCTGTCGGCATAGCCGACTGAGAGGCTGTTTCCTTCCATTTTGCTGTAGCGGTATATGGATTGTATCGCTAACAATCCCCCGTCGCCTTTGGCGACTTCCCCCCCCCCTTTACACAAGGGGGCTTAATGGAATGCGGCTTTGCTGACACCCCCCTTTTTAAAGGGGGGCTTATAATACTTTGCATACTTTATTTGTCTGTGCTTTACTGCTCTATATCCTTTTGTTTCCTATCTGTCTTGCACCTTCTGCAAATCCAGTGCATACCGGTAAGTTTCCCCGAACCACATTTGTCAAAGGGGATGGTATCGAAAAGGGAAGGGGAATCCCCCTTCCCTTTTCTGTGTTTTTGGTTCCTTTTATCACATCACAAAAGGAACGTCCTTCTCTTTTTCCCTTGGAAGGGGTACCCTCGGCGTTGCGAAGCTATCTCCTTACATGGAAGGCTTTACTTTGCCTCCGCAGCGGCGCGCTTGTCGCGCACAGCGGTGACGGCCCTGGAAAAAAGCTCTGCCCCAAGGCCAAGGCCGACGCCTATTATGATATACCGTATTGGCATCAAAGACACCTGGTAGCGGTCAAAGGCAAAGGTTGCCGCATAAATATATAAATTTCCAAAATACAGCAATAAAAGGAAGCACATCTGCCGTCTGTATTTTTTCAAAATAACTGCAAGGGCCACAGCGACGGCACACAGCACCGTATTAATATCCTGCATCAGCAGAACCTCTTCTTTCCCCACATCAAAAATTGTAGTCCAATAAAAAGAGCTGCGGATCATTTCTGCCGGCTTGAGTACCCCATAGGACACAACCATGCTTTTCCAATCTTTTTTTGCCCACTCCCGGATCCTGTAATTTGCCTTGATATCATCCCTGCCAAGATTGACATACCGGACAAATTCCGGTTTTACACTGCCGTCCTCGTTATAATACCGGGCATATTTCTCCCTGGTGACCGCTTCCACATGGGTCTCATAATCCAGCTCCTCGTCGCTGGGATATCCATATCCCTGATACGTACCCAAAAGGCGGGGATTGCCCACACCGTATGTGAGCGGAACAAATGCATCAAACTGGACATAGTTTCGAATGCTCCAGGGAATGATGAAACAAAGCACCACTCCTCCGAGAATCAGCCCCTGGCGCAGCAGCCGCTTGAAATCATATTTTACAAGCAGCAGATACACCATGGCGAACACAGGGTAGGGGGCAATCGTGGCCTTGCACATCAGTGCCAGCATATATGCTACTAAACAGCCCCAAAAATATTTTCCTTTATGGGTTTTTCCCATCATCAGCGTACAATAGATCATGGCAGAAAAGCAAAGGATAAAAGGCGTTTCCGTAAGGATGAGGTTATCCATCCACACAAAATCTGCCCGCAGCAGTGGTATGACCGCTACTACGCCGCACCACTTTGGCGCATAAATGCGCACGCTTTTATATATGAACCATCCTGTCAGGGTCCCCATGCAGGCCCACAGCAATTTCAACGCCACCCATAGCAGCGTTCCCTCTCCGAAAACAAAGGACAAAAGTCCGATCAGCACAGTCATCCCAGGCATGATCTGCGCGCTGGGCACATCGTTTTCATGCATGGTGATCATACCGGTATGCCGAAACGTAATCCCGCTTCGCACATAGCTGAGATCGTCGCTGGAAAGGCTGTATTCTGCCCCCAACATATCCAGTGCGATCAGCCGAATGGCCAGCACAAGCAGCAAAACGATCAAAATGGCCCGATGCTCCCTAAGAAAAAGTCGGATCTTTCCCGGCTTTGTTGGATTATCGTTTCTCATTTCCAGACTCCTTGTCTTCATGCGCATCCCCCTTCTCCTGGGCATATTGGTGCAGGGAGAGCGCCTGCGTCAGGGTTTTGATTTGCTCTGCCTGCTTGGATACGATACCGGTTTGTGTAAAATTCAGCAGCAGGAGCGCCAAAATACCCAGTAAAAAAATCAGATTGGACGGCGTTTCGATTCCAAAAAGAAAACACAGCCACTGGGCTAAAACCGGGAAGATAGCCAAAAGCAGCAGCGCAATCGATATGATAATCCACACCAGAGAATACTGCATACGCATATGCTTTTTGTTTACCGACCGGAAAATAATCACCATGACCACCACTGCCAGTACGATCATAGCGATGCGAAGATGGAGCGACATTCAGTTTTTCTCCTTTCTTTGCATACTTGTACACAAAATTGCCAGGGATACTTTAAACATATAGTAAATGGATTTCCAAAAGCTGATGGAGGATTTTCCCTGGGCCCGTTCAAACATATTTACCTGCACCTCCCGCAGACGAAAGCCTTTTTTCATAAGGGCTACGATCGATTCCGGTTCAGGATAATCTGCCGGATAATTGGAGGAGAGAAAGGCAATGGCCTTGCGGTTGGCCGCCCGATAGCCTGAGGTAGGGTCTTTGATCCTGCCCCCCGATACGATCCGGATCACCAGAGAAAGATACCGGATCCCCAACCGCCGCATAAAGGTTGAGCGAAAGTCGCTTGTCCCGTCGATGAACCGGGACCCCACCGTAAAGTCCGCTTCCTCATTCAGCACCGGCGCTACCAGGGCATCCAGCGATGCAATATCGTGCTGGCCGTCGCCGTCAAACTGGACTGCTATATCATACCCGTTTTGCAGCGCATACAAATATCCGCTTTGAACGGCGCCTCCGATTCCAAGATTCTGCACCAGAGACAGGCACTGAATCCCTTCTCTGCGGCACAGCTCTCCGGTGCCGTCCCGGGATCCGTCGTTCACTACGATATAATCCAGCTCATACGCTGCCTCTGGGGTATAGGACAGTACGTTGTCTACAGTCGTTTTGATGTTTTTTTCCTCATTGTAGGCAGGAATAATCAAAAGCACTTTTTTCATGTAAAATTTCTTTTCCTCCGTCCGTCAGGATTTCTTCCGGGAAAAAATCAGGTATTTGCTGAATATATAATTCAGCAACACCGCAATAAAGGAAAGCGCGATCTTAGCGATCATCAGACCGCTGATCCCAAGCAGCACAAATTTCTCTGCATGGAGCACCTCCATACACAAAAGCAGGCCCGCTTCCTCTAAAAGAAAGGAAAAGATCCGCGCTCCTGCAAATCCAAAAAACTCCCGTAAAAGAACCGCGCCCTTCCACGACCGGCTTTGAAACACAAACAATTTATTTGTAATATAGGCGAAAATCGTAGCCACTACAAACGCCGCGGCATTTGCCGTCAGCGCATAGTTTTCTCCTGAAAAATGGACGATCAGCCAGAAAACCAAATAATTGACAATGGTGGTTTGGACGCCAAAAATAAGATATTTTATTTGCTCTGCATATTTCTGCAGCCATTTTTTGCAGGATGCCATATTGCACCGCCCTTTCAAAAGAAGGATGATTTGCATATTTTTTGCAGTGTGCCATAATTTCGGCGAAACGTCCGTTTCAATCTCGCAGCCATGGCTCTACTGCTGCCCCGCCGAGGCAAATCAGCCGTTTATCATCCCGGCGCAATACGCAGATAGTGACAAAGTTTACAAAGATAAAGGTATTATAGCATTTTTTTGAGGGAAATGCAAGAATTGTGTAAAGAAACTTTGCAATACAAGACTTCTCCAGGCGAGTTTTCTGCTTTGTTCCCCCCTATGACGGTCCGCAAGCGATTCGCGCTGACTTCTTCTGCCTGTACCAGCCTCAGGGACTGCAGTGCCTTTGCAGTTCCTGCAATGTCTTGCTTTGGCGATCCACCTTACACCAAAATTTGTTCATGCTTTGTAAGCCCCGTCGCCTTTGGCGACTTCGCCCCAGGAGTTGCTGGGCAACTCCCCATAAGGGAGCTTATAAATCTCTCCATACTCTATTTGTTCTGCTTTTCTGTTCTATATCCTTTTGTTTCCTATCTGTCTTGCAGTTTCTGCAATTCCAGCGTATATCAAAAGGTTTGCTTATCCTCTGCTGTCAAAGGGGAAGGGATGGAAAAGGGAAGGGGGATTCCCCTTCCCTTTTCTGTGTTTTTGGTTCCTTTTGTCACAGTACAAAAGGAACGGCTCTTCTTTTCCTTACGGAAAAGGCATAGTCTTTCCTTCCTCTTGGTAGAGGAGCAGTCTCTTTCCTGCTTACCATAGCAGGGGGACGATGGTACTTTTCCTCAGCGCTGGAAAAGGGTACGTTGCTTTGCAAGTACACCAAAAGTGCCCCCCCACAGATCGCACCGCGATCCGTGGGGCAAAGCCGGATCCCCCTTTGCGATCGCGCCCCTTTCGTGCAGACTTTCCGTCTGTACCCAGGTGTCTGACTCCAGTACTCCTGCAGATCCTGCAAAGCCTTGCTTTGGCTTTCCACCTTACTCCTAAGTTTGTTCATACTTTGTTGCCCCCAACCGGGGCTTTTTGCCGCGGCTCGATAGAGACGCCTTGCGTAACGTAGGGAGGCCCGGCTTCCCAAGGGCCAAGTGAGCTCGCTTCCACTTCGCCCCGGGCCTTCATCAAAAAAGAGGGGCAAAGCCCCTCTTTTTTACTCTGCCTCACGGGAAGTACGGCTTTTCCACGGAAGAATATCCGTCAGGCATTACAAAAGGACGGATGTACTGAATCGTGAAGTCCACGCCCCAGGCGCCTTTTTCTTCCTTCCAGTATTCCGAGTGGGGTTCGATAGACAGCATTCCGTCATATCCCTTGGTATACAGCATATCCATCACCGCGCCCCAGTTGGTCTGATCCAATCCTGCCGGCGGATCGTCATACCGCTCGCCGTCTATATACAGGGATCCTTTAATATGGAAATGCAAAATCTTATGACCCCAGTCCCGCAGCTCTCGCAGGTAGTTGCGGTCGCCTCCGTGGGCGAAGCAGTGGGACACGTCGTATTTGATGCCCAGCTCCGGCAGGGCGCCCAGCACGATCTCCCACGCCTTATCGTCATAGACGAAATTGTTCCAGCCGCAGTTGTATACGGCGATCTTCACACCCCGGGGCCGAGCAAAGTCCAAAAGCTTTCCAAAATACTCGATGGCCCGCTGGCAGTTGTCATAGTAGGTCAGCGCCTCTACCCAGTTGCATCCGCAGTTGAACACAGGACAGCCCATGATGGATGCAGCCTCGATAATGTCCATATCCTCCTGCAGGGCCTTTTCAATAATGTTCCCTTCCTCGTCCAAACGGGTGGCACCCCAGCGGCCAGTAGATCCTACCGGGATCCCGTATTTTTCGCTGAGTGCCTTCACTTCCGGCGCCTTTTCCAAAAACGCCTTGCTGTCGCTGTAGTAGTTCACGCAGAATTCAATGGCCTCCAGGCCCTTTTTCTGCACGTACTGAAAGCCTTCCTCGCTCCAGTCGTTGATAATGCCAAGTTTCATATATTGCCTCCTTCAATAAGGGCGAAACGCCCGTTGTTTAAAAAGCAAGTAAAATACCCCTCCACCCCGGCTTTGCCGGGGCACCTCCCCTTAAAATGGGAGGCTTCAAATCCTGCATAGCTTTACTCTACTTCTTCCCTTTTTAATGCATTCTACAAACCTTATGTGCCCCCTCTGAAGAGGGGGCGACTTTTGCTAAAGGCAAAAGCGGGGGGAGTGATCCTTCATTTTATCATTATATCAGGTGCGAATCTGCCCGTTTCCGCTGATGATATACTTCTCCGTAGTCAGCGCTGCAAGGCCCAAGGGTCCTCTTGCATGGAGCTTTTGGGTGGCGATGCCTACCTCGGCACCCAGCCCGAAGCAGCCGCCGTCTGTAAATCGGGTAGATACGTTTACATACACGCAGGCAGAATCGATCGCCCCGGTGAAATAAGACGCGGCGGCAGTATCCCTCGTGACGATGGTCTCGCTGTGGCCGGTGCTGTACCGATTAATATGCGCTACCGCTTCTTCCAGAAAGTCCACAATTTTTACCGCCACGATCAGGTCGTCATATTCTGTCGTCCAGTCTGATTCCCCTGCAGCCGCTCCTTTTATTATCGCAAGGGTACGGGGGCAGCAGCGCAGCTCTACCCCCCGGCTCTCCAAGGCCTGCTGCAGGCGAGGCAAAACGGCCGGGGCAATATCCTGGTGGACCAGGATGGTTTCAATGGCGTTGCACACAGAGGGGCGGGAGGTTTTGGCGTTGACAGCAATGGACACCGCCATATCCATATCTGCATCCCGGTGGATATACAAGTGACAGTTTCCGGCGCCTGTTTCGATCACAGGAACCTTGGCGTTTTCCACCACGTTTTGGATCAGTCCCTTGCCTCCTCTGGGGATCAGCACATCCACCAGTCCCCGCATATCCATCAGGGCCTGGGCGCCGGCCCGATCGGTAAAGGGGATCAGAGACACACAGTCTGCTGGCAGTCCCTGACCGGTCAGCGCGGCACGTGCTGTCTCCACAATTGCCGTGTTGGAACGGATGGCTTCCTTGCCCCCTCGCAGCACAGCGGCGTTGCCGCTTTTGATGCACAGTCCTGCAATATCCGCGCTTACGTTGGGCCGGGATTCAAAGATCACCCCCACTACTCCAAGGGGCACCCGGACCCGTTTAATCTCCATCCCATTGGGACGGGTACGCACCGTACCAAGGCCGATGGGATCCTCCTGCATCACCAGGGCTTCCATGGCGCAGGCGATGTCCTCCAGACGGGCCGGGGTGAGCAGCAGCCGGTCCATCATGGCAGCGGACAGGCCGCTTTCTCTGGCAGCTGCCATATCCGCCTCATTGGCGGTGAGGATTTTTTCTGCATTCTGCCGCAGCAGGGCGGCAAAGGCAGCAAGTACGTTGTTGCGGACCTCTCCTGTGGCTCCTGCCAGGGCAGGGGCTGCGAATTTCGCACCCTGGCAAAGGGCCTTTACCTGATCATATATTTCGTTCATTCTATGGATGTTCCTTTCTTTGCTGTTGTCTTTGGAGGAAATAAACGCTCCCTCCATCTCGCCTTTCCGAGCGAAGGAAGATTTACAAAACCTCTGCAAACTACATTTGCCTCTGTCTCAGACAGACGATATCTTCCAGCTTTCCATCTATCCTGCAGCTCCTGGAAACTTTGCGCATACCGGAAAGGTGGCTTTGCCCTCATTTGTCAAAGGGGTTGGGTTTGAAAAGGGAAGGGGAAGCCTCCTTCCCTTTTCTGTGTTTTTGGTTCCTTTTGTCACAGTACAAAAGGAACATGCTTTTCTCTTTCCCTTGGAAAAGGAATAGTCTTCCTTCCTCTTGGAAGAGGAGCAGCTTCGTTCCTGCTTTCCATAGCAGGGGGACGGGTGGTACTTTTCCTCAGCGCAGGAAAAGGGTACGTTGCTTTGCAAGTACACCAAAAGTGCGCCCCACAGATCGCACCGCGATCCGTGGGGCAAAGCCGGATCCCCGGCTTTGCTATCGCGTTCGTTTCCT
>CANQWE010000049.1 GCA_947627475.1 uncultured Clostridia bacterium | reverse complement strand
TGCGGGCCTGGTTCCCCCTGCGGTCCTGGTTCTCCCTGCGGGCCTGGTTCTCCCTGCGGGCCTGGTTCTCCCTGTGGTCCTGGTTCCCCCTGCGGTCCTGGTTCTCCCTGCGGGCCTGGTTCCCCCTGCGGTCCTGGTTCTCCCTGCGGGCCTGGTTCTCCCTGCGGGCCTGGTTCTCCCTGTGGGCCTGGTTCCCCCTGCGGGCCTGGTTCTCCCTGCGGGCCGTGGCAACACTCACAATTGCAACAATTACAACAGTCTTTATAAAATTTATCATTTTTACAGTTAAATATATTCATATTTGTGTCCTTTCGTTCTTGATAAATCTTAGAAGCGATGCACATTCAGTATCCAATACAAGTTTATTCTGGAGATCTAAAATTAGTGTGGTTTTCTTTGAGGGAAAAAAGATGGTGAATTCTTTATTTAATGGCGATACAATGTAGTGAGTAAAGGAATTTTCAGACATGAATTTTTCCTTTGCGGGTCATTTCAAACAGACCAATAGCATCTATTTTGTAAAAAATAACAAGCCTGACAAGGAGGAACTCGCTGAACAAAAATGTTTACAATGGAATCTACTTTGGTGCATGGTATTTGCTTTAGGCAAACACCATATACTGCGGCGGGATGAGCGAGCTCCGCGCTTACTAAATTTATTTGTTTTGCCTTGCCTGTATAGATCTATCCAAACTCTTTAGCGTTTTTTAATTGACGTAGTACAATACCTCTTTTTATTGTAAAAACGATATTTGTATCCATGCTTTTCACGAGCTGTCGCTCTGATTTATACTTTGTGTGATCATCTCTTCCCGCTTCATAGAGACAAAGAAGAATCCATTCACGGCGTTATCATAGGGTCTACAAATTTCAGAAAACTGGACAATCTTGATCACTCTAAAACGAAGCTGTTCCGGTCTGTCTCTATTACGGTATGTCTTAAATCATTCCCCTCACTTACCCAGACAGGATTAGACTACTTGCTTGGAATTGCCTTCGTAAAATATTTTGTTTCATAGCCAGCCGCTACTGTTTCTGATACCCTCTCTTAGATAGCTGGAACACGCTGTAATCCCATTTTTCGCTTAAACACATGGGTGAGAATCGGAATGGCAGCGCCCCTGCAGCCAATAAATTATGAAATATAATTGAAAAGTGGGAAAAACAATGATAAACTAAAAGCAAATGCTTATACTAAAATGATCAGGTAATTCCGGGGTTGCAGAGGAATGGACAATATGGACATAGAAAAAACGATGATTCTTGTCAAGGGTGAGGATAAAACGGAATCAATTTCGGCTATTGCTTATGAAGCCTTTACCGGAAAAATACTGGTAACATATAATGGAGGACGATCCTATCCCTATAATGAGAACAGTGTGGTGGTTCTGGAAAAACCTAAAAGTGTGGAGCTAAGCGGAAGGATCGCTTATGTAAATGGAATTCCCATTTATGAACCTCGCCTCATACTTGATTTTAAAAGCCGTATACGAATTGTACAAAAAAATGGCGTTTCTCAAACTATACGACCTGAGGAGCTATCGCTTGTGAAAAACGGCGTATCTGATGGAAATGCCCAGCGGATCTTGGTGTATTTGCGTGAAATTTCAATGTACACAGTTAACGATCCGACGGAAGAAGCGTTTCTAAAGCAGGAGATGGATCGATTAACCTTTGTGCATCCTGAAAGTGTGTTGGGAAGATATTTGAATGGTCAGCCGGTTGAGAACCGAACACTATCTATGAATGGGATTATTTTTCCGTTCCGTTTTAATCTCAGCCAAAAAACAGCGCTGGAAAATGCCCTTACCCATTCTATGTCCGTGATCGAGGGGCCACCGGGCACGGGAAAAACACAGACGATTTTAAACATCCTTGCGAATCTTGTCGCCGTCCAAGGGAAAAGCGTAGCGGTGGTTTCCAATAATAACGAGGCTGTTAAGAATATCATTGAAAAAATGGAGAAAAAGGGTTATGGTTTTCTCACAGCTTTGCTTGGAAAGAAAGACAATCAGGATGCGTTCTTCGCCAATCCGCCAACAGCCCGGGTGGACGGATGGGATTGTGCAGAAGAGATAGACGAGCTCATGCAAATAATCGAAACCTTAAATGTGCGTCTAAACGAACTGCTAAAAATAGACAGGAAAAGGGCACAACTGAAACAGGAGCTGCAGGCATGGCAATTGGAGCAGGAACATTTTAACGAATATTACATTCACCAGGATGTAGTTGAAGTTGACATGCTTCCCCTGTTAAGAGCAAATTCGGATCGAATTATTTCCTTTTTAGCGGAAACCTCTTTGGCCAAAGAACGAGAATACACAGAAAAGCTGATGTACAAGCTAAAAATGCTCATTAAATACCGGGGCGCTTTCCGAAAGCTGCAGCAACGGGAGGCATCTGTATTGTTGTTGCTTGAACGGGCATTTTATGAAAAGCAAATTCAAAAAATTAAAACAGATATCGCCGCAGTGGAAAGCCAGTTGGAATGCGCCTCCTTTGACAAGCTTCTGGAAGAGCATCAACAGTATTCCGAAAAGCTGTTTCGCAAATGTGTGTATCAAACGCATAATGAATTATCGGACGGTGGTTTTACCAAAAAGAACTTTAAAGCAAAATTTCAACAATTTATTAAGGCCTATCCCGTTGTTCTTAGCACGACTCACGCTTTGCGCCGCTCCATTCCGCAGAATTATTTGCTTGACTATGTTATCATTGATGAAGCATCGCAGGTAGACTTAATAACCGGTGTATTGGCTTTTTCCTGTTGTCGCAATGTCATTGTAGTGGGCGACACAAAACAGCTTCCTCAGATAACCGATCAAAAAATCGAGCCGAATTTGAAGAGTTTGCCCCCTGACCCCGTGTACAACTATTTTAGGGAAAGCATCCTATCCTCTATAATCGGTTTATATGGGGAGCATCTGCCACGTGTGGTCCTCAGGGAGCATTACCGCTGTCATCCTCAAATCATCGAATTCTGCAATCAGAAATATTACAGCGGCGAGCTGATCCCTTATACCAGCCCAGATTTATCGAAAACGCCATTGGTACTGTATAAGACGGCAGAAGGAAATCATATGCGTAGCGTTACGCATGGGGAGAAACAAGGGATATATAATCAGCGCGAACTGGATGTAACCGTAGAAGAGATCCTGAAAAACCCTGATCTTGCAACGGAAAACGGGCAAATCGGTTTTGTAACGCCTTACCGCAAGCAAGCTAATGCCGCCGGCTGCCAGCTTCCGGACGGAATTGAAAGCGACACGGTACATAAATATCAGGGACGGGAAAAAGACTTGATGATATTGTCTACTGTATTGGATAACTCTTGGATGGGTCAGCGCAGTCTGAAATTCGTGGACGATTCCCACATGGTAAACGTGGCCGTGTCCCGCGCTATCAGGCAATTTGTGTTAGTCACGGACCATGATCTATTTTATAAAAGGGGAAAGGACATCGGCGATTTAATCCGCTATATGCAGTATAGTACTCTGGATGAAAATATCATTGAAAGTCAGGTGGTATCGGTTTTCGATTTGTTGTACAAGCAGTATTCCCGAAAGTTGCTCCCTTTGAAAGCCAAGATGGACTCGAAGGCGCGCTATCAGTCGGAAGAAGCACTCCGCGTATTACTGGAGGAAATTCTTGCGCAGCCGGAGTATAATCGTTTTAGCTACGCACAGGGGATGTTGTTGCGCAACTTGTTAAGCTCTGTGGAAAATCTTAGCGACGAAGAGATTGCTTACGTTAACAACCGCGCATCTTTAGATTTTGTCGTATATTATAAGCAAGATAAATCTTGTAAGCTGGTAGTGGAAGTGGACGGTTTTTCTTTCCATGAAAACAGGCCGGAACAGCTTAAGCGCGACGCGTTGAAAGACGCTATCCTAAAAAAATACAGCATTCCTTTTTTACGCCTTGCTACTAATGGCAGCGGCGAACGGGAACAAATTATCCAGGCTTTGAAGTAAAAAGGCACAGCGTTTTTGCGGGAAATATGTAGAAAAGCGGGGCGTTGGCTATGCCAAAGCCCCGATAGACCACTTTTTTTGAGGAAGTATCATAAAAACAAAATTTTTGTAAAGCCATAGAGTCGTCGGAGGAAAACTCCACTTGCTGATTTTGCATGGCGGTCGTTTTTAATTATCCTGAGAGACCGGAAATTTTTTTGTAGCGTAAGCCCAGCGCCTGTCGCCGCAAACCAAACGCACTTCCTAAAGTGAAGCGCGTTTTATATTTATATTTCGGCGTGCTTTGTTGTTAAACTTCCTGATGATGGATGCTTTTAGAGCAAGACGTAGTCAGAGTGATTGACTTCTTTCGTCATGCATGATATTATGTTGACAGATTATTAGGGAGGAGAATTATGAGCGATCAGAATATTTTTGACAATGAAATATTTTTTGAAGAATACCGTAAGCTTCGAAACAATCCATCTGCTGCGAATGACATTGTTGAAAAACCAGCACTATTTTCACTTTGTCCTGAGTTATCAGGCAAAGCAGTTCTTGATTTAGGTTGTGGCTACGGGGAAAACTGCAGAGAGTTTTCTAAATTAGGCGCATCCAGGGTAGTCGGTATCGATATTTCAGAAAAAATGTTGGATATTGCGGGGAAAGAAAACAAATATAAAAACGTCACCTTTATCAGAATGAGCATGAGCGACCTGTCTTTGCTCCAGGATGCATTCGATATAGTATTCAGTTCCCTTGCCATACACTATATAGAAAATTTTGACAAACTGCTTGCAGATGTGTATCAATTGCTGGAGGACAATGGAACATTTGTCTTTTCCCAGGAGCATCCCTTTACAACCGCCATGTTAAAGGAAAAGCCTCGGTGGGCAAAAGATTCGGACGGGAACATACTGCATTACAACTTGAGCGACTACAGCATACCGGGTGTGCGAAAAACGTCCTGGTTTGTGGACAATGTAATAAAATATCACCGTTCTTTTTCGTCCATCATAAATTCTCTGTCCGCTGCTGGTTTTATTATTGAGAAGATGCTTGAACCTTTGCCAAATGAGGCAACAATGGAAAAATATCCATCTTATAAAAAATACTATCATAAGCCGGATTTTTTGTTAATAAAGGCAAGAAAAAATACGGTATAAAAGCAAAATCGGTAAACATAGGAATAGCAGATTGTAAAAATGCATCGGCTTTTTCTGATCTGTGGCATGATGCATTATATTCAATTAAGCTGGAGTAAATAAGGAGGACAACATGGCACAACCCAGAAGTTGGCTCGATGAAGTCATTGATGCTATCCAATCGTTAGGCGGCAGCGCACATTATGATGCTATTTATCAAAAGATCTATGATAGACAAATTATGGATTTCAGCACAAATTCCAGCTGGAAATCTGCAGTAAGACAGAATATCGAGATGTTCTCCAGTGACTCTGATGCTTTTAATGGGAGAAAGGATATATTTTACTCAGTGGAAGGCAAGGGCAAAGGCGTTTGGGGAATTCGAGAGGAATATCTTAAAAAAACTGATTTGCCAATACCCTTAGAGGTGCTGGAAAAGAAAAAAGATATTATTAAAAAAACCACGGAAAATTTAACAGTAGAACAATTAAAATCAAAGTCCGAAGAAACACAAACCTCCGCCCCCAGGAAAAGAACGATCAGCACAACTACATATGAGAGAAATATATATGTCTCTGAATACACAAAAAAAAGAGCAGGCGGATATTGCCAGCTGTGTCACAGCGCATCTCCTTTTTTAGACAAGGAAGGCAATCCATATTTAGAGACACATCATATCGTTTGGTTATCCAAAGGCGGTAAAGACACCATAGATAATACAGTAGCCCTATGTCCAAACTGTCATAGGAAAATGCATATTTTGAATCTCGATGAGGATGTCCAAAAATTACTGACATGTGTGCATGCCGCCATGCACCAATAGAAAAATTTTTCTTGCAACATTACAGTTCATCGGTTAAAATTTTTATGATCTGCATTTTTCAGGTTTGTTTTACCTTATACAAAAAGGCAGCTGCATAAGCAGCTGCCTTTTTGTATAAAAACTCACTTCTCTTTTTTTCTCTCCGGGAAAATCCGCCGATTGAAATATCCCATCCGATACCCGATGGTATTCACCACCAAAGAAGGCAGGATAATGGCCAAATACATCAAGGAGGACAAAATCGTTTGCACGCCTTTCAGATTCGTGGGTACAATAAAGTTGATCACGCCATTGTACATTCCCTGCCAAAACCTTGCAATTACAGTGGAAATCAAAGCGCCTTCGCCTGCCCACTTCCACTGTGTCAGCACACCGACTGTGGTCAGTACAACGGCAAGAAAGCCAAGAAGAATATTCAGTCCATTGGCAAGAAGCGCAATCCGCAAGCCCTGCCACTTGTTTTCCGCCGCCCGGCCGCCATTTACACGAATTTGATCTTTTGCGCCGATTTCCCATATAGCAGTATATTGTAAAAACAAATAAAAGATAATCGCAAGAATACTGGTCAGAAAATTCAGCATATCGCTCTGCATGGTTGCAGAAGACAGCATGATCCCCAGCATTGCCCCCCCAAACTGATTCAGCATCAGCTTTTTCACCGGGGTTCCCATGCCCTCCAGCACTCTCCCCTTTTTCTTTTCTTGTACTATCTCGCTCATATAACATATACCTCATAAAATCATTATATTTATAATATCGAATTCTCTGCCATCATGCAACCCTATTCAAAAAAGTTTACAAAAAGTCTACGAAAACCCTTTTAAATGTAGTATACTGTCCTTAGATATTTTAAGCGGAGGAAGGATATGGCCAGTATAAAAGATCTTTCGGACTATCCACAGGCCGTGCAGGAATTCGCAACCTATAAAAGTGCAATTCAAGGCTGTTCTCCAAAAACTGTTGCAGAGTATTTGGTAGATCTGCGTATGTTCTGCCGGTATATGATAGCAGCAAGAGAAGGGCATCCTATTGAGAACGAAACACTGGAAACGATTGAAATCGCCGATCTGCCTTTAGAATTTTTCCAACACATAAAAACAGATGAAATATATACGTATATCAACTATGTAAAGCTTGATAGAGAAAACCAAAATAACACACGATCGAGAAAATTGTCTTCTATTCGTAGCTTCTACAAATTTCTTACTGTTAACCGAAACTATTTTGAAGAGAATCCCGCAAAAAATATAGAAAATCCAAAGCAAAAAAAATCTTTGCCCAAGCATCTCTCCCTAGATGAATGCATCGCGCTGCTGCGTGCCGTAAAAAGCGATGAAAACAGCAAAACCAGAGAGCGGGACTACTGCATCCTCACGTTGTTTCTCAACTGCGGTATGCGTCTTTCAGAACTGGCTGGGATAAGTCTGCCGGATATTGACCAGGAAATGCGTTCCATGCGGGTGATTGGCAAGGGATCCAAAGAGCGGATCATTTATCTGAACGATGCGTGTCGGGAGGCCCTCTGTACCTATCTGCCGGTCCGCTTGAAGCTGCGCAAGTCCGGAATACGGGAAGAAGCCTTGTTTCTTAGCAGCCGTGGAAACCGAATCAGTATCAAAACCGTCCAGTGGATGGTGAAAAAATATCTGGACATGGCTGGACTTGCCTATAAAAACTATTCTACCCATAAGCTGCGCCATACAGCCGCCACCCTAATGTACCAGTCCGGGCAGGTAGACACCCGAATACTGCAGGAAATTTTAGGTCACGAACAGCTTAATACTACCCAAATATATACCCATGTGTCCAATGAAGGAATGGAAACCGCTATGACCAAAAATCCTCTGGCCAATGTGCATATCAATGGCATCCAGCCTCTTCCCTCTGCTGCAGTAGGAGAGGGAGAGAAAGACGCGGTAAAAGACGAAAAATAACACAGAAATTCTTTTCTTCCAAGGAAAAAGGTGTTGACTTATCTGGGAATTATTTATATAATAGAAGGGAAGAAACTGCACGACTTTGCAGCAATATCAACAAATTTTCCGAAATGAGGTAGAAAGCATGAGCAAGAACTGGGCAAGCGTTGATCCCGCTACGATCCCCCATATGGTATCCAGCACAGTTCCCGGTCCCAAGTCTGTAGAATACCATACGAGATGCGCCAAATATATGAAAGGCTATTCCAGCCAGGTAAAGCTGTTTCCGGTGGTTTTTGATTCTGGATTCGGTTACACGCTTACCGATGTGGATGGAAATACATATATCGACTTTTCCTCCGGTATTTATGTAACCGGTCTTGGCCATTGCCATCCCAAAATCAGCGAAGCTGTGGCCCAGCAGGCAAACCGACTCATGAACTGTCACGACTTCACCACCAAAGTAAAAATGGAGCTGGTAGAAAAGCTGCATGAAATGACCGGCGGTCGCTTTGCAGGATTTCAGTTCTATGACTCCGGTACAACCGCTGTTGAAGCAGGTCTACGCTGTGCTCGTGCTGCGACCGGCAAGCAGGAATTCTATTCTTTTTGGAGAGATTTCCATGGCAAAACCTATGGTGCCAATTCCCTTGCAGTGGTAGGCGTAGATACCCATATGCGTGCACCCGGCTTTTTCCTGGCGCCCCGTCCCAATCCCTATCGGGATGTGTTCGGTCGGTCCAAGGAAGAAGCTATGAAGGATTCCAGCCCATACATCCGGATGCTGGAAGGTATGCTGGACAATGAGGCCTCCTGCGGCGGCGCCAATGTAGCTGCCATTGTGCTGGAACCTATCCAGGGATGGGGCGGTTCTGTTGTGCCTCCGGACGACTTTCTGCCGGCGATCCGGGCGCTGTGCGATCGTCGTGGTATTCTGTTGTTTGCCGATGAAGTGCTTTCCTGTATGGCAAGAACCGGTTCCTGGCTTGCAATGGATCATTGGAATGTAACAGCGGACATCACTACACTCGGTAAGGGATTTGGCAACGGCTTCCCTGTTACGGCCTTGGCTGTGTCCAAGGATTTAGCCCCAGCCATTGAAAAAATCTCCGCCTCCTCCAGCTACGGTGGAAATCCTATGGCATGTGTAGCAGCGCTGGAATCCATTAAGGTGATCGAAGAAGAAAACCTGAACGAGCATGCAGCGCATCTGGGCGAACTCTTCCTCTCCAGAATGGAGAAAATCAAGGAGTCTCATCCCATCGTGGGGGATGTCCGCGGCAAAGGATGCCTTCTGGCCATGGAAATCGTCCGGGATAGAGAAACCAAAGAACCTTTTGCAGAGGCCGGGCAGATGATTTATCAAAAAGCCTTTGAAAAAGGTCTGGCATGGGTTCCTTCCGGTCATATCCTGCGCCTGTCTCCTCCTATGATTTTAGACGATGCAGTGGCAGAAAAAGGTATGGACATCATCGAAGAAGCTGTTGCAGAAACCGAAAAATATTTCGGATATTGATTCACAAGAATACAGCAAAGCGCCAGGCGCTTTGCTGTATTCTTGTGAGAACACTTGCAAATTTCACATAAGAAAGGACTTACAAATTTATGAAAACAATTCGTTTCGGACTGATCGGCTGTGGACTCATGGCAAGAGAATTTGCTTCTGCCGCCGCACGATGGTGCCATTTTACCATGGAAATTCCAAAGCCTGAGATCGTGGGTATCTGCTCTGTTGTTCCTAAGGAGATGGAATGGTTCCAAAAAAACTTCGACAGCATTAAATATGCGGTGGAAGATTATAAAGAGCTGCTGGAAAAGGAGGATATCGATGCGATCTACTGCGCGGTTCCCCACAACCTCCATGAGCAGTTTTATATTGATATCATCAGAAGCGGCAAAGCTCTGCTGGCAGAAAAGCCCTTTGGAATCGATAAAAAGGCAAATGAAGCGATTTTGAAGGTATATCGGGAAACTTCCGGCGCGTTTGTACGCTGTTCCAGTGAATTCCCCTTTTATCCCGCCATGCAGACCATGATCAACTGGTACAACGAAGGAAAATTCGGGAAAATCCTGGAAATCCATGCAGGGTTCAACCACTGCAGCGATATGGATTTAAACAAGCCCATCAACTGGAAACGAATGGTGAAATTCAACGGAGAATACGGCTGTCTGGGGGACCTTGGCATCCACACCCAGCACGTCCCCTTCCGCCTTGGCTTCAAACCCAAAACTGTACGCGCTCACTTCAGCAATATTGTAAAAGAGCGTCCGGATGGAAAAGGCGGCATGGCTGTGTGCGACACCTTTGACAACTGCACCTTGTTCTGCACCACAGAAAATGCAGACGGAGACGAAATCCCCATGACGCTGGAAACCAAACGGATGTGTCCCGGCTCTACCAATCGCTGGTTCTTTGAAATTTACGGTATGGACTGCAGCGCCCGCTTCTCCAGCGACGACGCGAATGCTTTCTACTACACATCTTCCTGGGGGAAGGAGCAATCCTGGAACCGGATCATCATTGGTTACAAGCCCATGCTGCCAACCATTACCGGTCCGATCTTTGAATTTGGATTTACCGACGCCATGCAGCAGCAAATGGGCGCATTTATGCTGGAATATGCAGGTAAGTCTGTCCCCTTCGGACTCTTTACACCGGAAGAAACAGAACTTTCCCACAAGCTATCTACCGCTGCGCTGGAATCCTTCTATAACAGAACCGTCGTAACGCTTGACTAAAATAAATCTTCAGGCACGCATAATCTATTATCTATGCGCGCCTGTGTCCACCACAGAAAGGGATCCTTTGTTTATGTCATCCTATATAACCCGCGCTGTCACAGAGGACGGCAGCGCAAGAATCATTTTTGCCGATACCACCCAAATTGTAACCGATGCTGCATCAATCCATCAAACCTCCAAAACCATGACTGCCGCGCTGGGCCGCAGTCTGACTGCCGCAGCCCTTATGGGCAGTCTTTTAAAGGACAAGGACAATACCCTTACCTTCCAGCTAAACGGCGGAGGTCCTGCCGGAAAAATCGTGTGTGTGTCGGACTACAAGGGCAATGTGCGGGGATATGCAGAAAATCCACAGATTGAACTGATGCCAAACAGTGCAGGCAAGCTGGATGTAGGCGGTGCTGTGGGAAAGGACGGCAATCTCACGATCATTAAGGACATGGGTATGGGAGAACCGTACGTAGGTATGTGTCCCCTGGTCAGCGGAGAGATCGGCGACGATGTGACCCAGTATTTTGCCACCAGTGAGCAAACGCCTACCATATGTGCACTGGGTGTACGGGTCAATCAGGATCATACTGTAAAATCTTCCGGCGGCTTTCTTCTGCAGGTCCTTCCCGGTGCAGAAGATGCGGTGATCGATCAACTGGAGAAAAACATGAAACGGATCCCTTCCGTATCAGCCATGATTGCCCAGGGAAAGCGTGCGGAGGCTGTGATTGCAGCTGTTCTGCAGGGGATCGAATACCAGCTATTTGACGAATTTGATATCGGTTATGTATGTTCCTGCAGCAGAGAGCGCTATCTCAGCGCCTTGGCCGGACTTCCTCCAAAGGACTTGGACGAGCTTGCGGCACAGGAAGGGTCCATAGAAGCCTGCTGTCATTTCTGTAATAAAAAGTACCAATTTGATATGGCTGAAATCCGTTGCCGCAAGGAAGAAATGACCGCTTCACACGAATGAATACATACTAAAAAAGATGCAGGCTGTTCCTGCATCTTTTTTATACATTTTCTTTTTCGTACAGCGTACGTCCCATAAGTACACCCATGACACTGGCCATCATAAGACCCCGTGTCCATCCGCTGCTGTCTCCAAGACAGTGGAGTCCCGCGATATTTGTGCTGAGAGAGGCGTCCATTTTTACCTTGTTGGAATAGAATTTCAGTTCCGGACTGTATAGAAGCGTCTCTGTTGAGGCAAATCCCGGCACCACCATGTCCAGCATCTTGATAAACTCAATAATATTGGTCATCGCGCGATAGGGCATCGCCGCTGTAATATCTCCAGGCACCGCATCCTTTAATGTGGGCACAACATTGCTGAATGCAAGCTCCTTGGGCCAGGTACGTTTTCCGTCTAAAATATCTCCATAGCGCTGCACCATGATATGGCCTGCACCCAGCATATTGGTAAGCTCCCCTACCTTCTGTGCATATGCAATCGGCTGATTGAAGGGTTCTGTAAAGTTATGGCTGACCAAAATAGCAAGGTTTGTGTTGGAGCTTTTATTGTCTTTAAAGCTGTGGCCGTTTACCACAGCCAAATCGTTGTCATAATTCTCCTGGGCTACAAAGCCACCTGGATTCTGGCAGAAAGTCCGCACCTTATTCTTCCACGGTCTGGGATATCCGATCAACTTGCTTTCATACAGCACTCGGTTTACCTTTTCCATAACCTCGTTGCGGCATTCTACCCGTACGCCGATATCCACTGTTCCCGGTTTATGGGCAATCTGATGCTCTGCGCACAGTTTTTCCAGCCAGTCTGCGCCCCGGCGTCCTGTAGCGATCACCACAGTATCCGCCTCGATTTCCTGGACATGTCCGCCTTCCCGAACGATCACACCCCGGCAGGCATTGTCCTGCAGCAGGATATCCTCGCAGGCAGCGCCGAATATCATATCCACGCCTTGCTCTGCAAGCCAAATCTGAATATCATGATACAGTTTCTGTGCTTTCTCCGTCCCCAAATGACGAATAGGACAATCCACCAGCTTCAGCCCAGCTTTAATCGCATTTTTACGGATCTCTTTGATCTCTTCCCCGTTTCCAACCCCTTCTACCCGGGGATCCGCACCAAATTCCAAATATATCTTATCAGTATAGTGAATCAACTCCTGGACCTCCATAGCCCCGATCAGATCGGGAAGGTCCCCGCCAACCTCATAGGAAAGACTCAGCTTGCCATCAGAAAAAGCCCCCGCACCGGAAAATCCTGTGGTTATGTCACACCCGTTTTTACAGTTGACACAGTGACCCACATCCGCCTTGGGACAGCGGCGCTTTTCTACCGGCTTTCCCTTTTCTACCATAAGGATCTTCTTACGGCTTCCCTTCCTTACAAGCTCCATTGCCGTAAAGATTCCTGCAGGGCCCGCTCCAACAATAATCAAATCGTATTTCATACAGATATCACGCCTTTCTATGTATTTGCCATTCCAAAAATGAGAAAACAGCAAAAGAAACCGGGATTTCCGGTTTCGACATATATCCTTCTCTATTGTAGCACGGACACGGCCTGGTGTCAAGCCTGCAAGTTCCCTTGATTTTTATTCTTACTTGTGGCATAATATATAAAAGCTACGCTTTATATATTCAAAAAGCAAGGAGAATTTCTATGTATATAGCCATTCTTGGCGCAGGCACCTGGGGAATCGCTCTGGCAAAGCTCCTTTCAGAAAATGGCCACCACATATGCGTGTGGTCTGCCTTACCCCACGAAATCGATGCTCTATCGAAAACATACACCCATCCCAATCTGCCGGATGTAGACCTGCCAAGGTCCCTGCAGTTTACTACAGATATAGAAAAGGCTGTATTTGGCGCCCGATATGTAGTTTTTGCCGTAGCTTCTGCGTATATCCATAAAACGGCTGTCACGGCGGCGGCATATCTTCCTGACGATGCTATTCTAATCAATGTGGCAAAAGGGCTGGAACCCGGCACACAGCGTACCATGACCCAGGTGATCGAGGAAGCCCTTGCTGCAGCGGGCAAGCCTGTAAGGGACCGCCTTGTCGCCCTATCCGGCCCCACCCATGCAGAAGAAGTAGCGCGTAACGTACCCACCTCCATCGTTTCTGCCTGCGAAAATGAAGATACAGCCAAAGCCGCTGCAGAAATTTTTATGAATTCCTGTATGCGGGTATACACCAATACAGACGTTCTTGGTGTGGAATTGTGCGGTGCCCTAAAAAATATTATCGCCCTGGCTGCCGGCATGATCCGGGGAATGGGTATGGGAGATAACACAAACGCGATGCTGATTACCAGAGGCATTGCGGAAATGACCAGGATGGGCCTTGCCATGGGATGTCGGCGGCGTACCTTCAGCGGCCTTGCCGGAATCGGAGATTTGATCGTCACCTGCACCTCTGTCCACAGCCGCAATTACCGCTGCGGAGAAATGATCGGTCGGGGAATGTCTTACGAAGAAGCTTCGAAAAAAATTGGCATGGTGGTGGAAGGATATTATGCACTGGAGGCTGCTATGGAACTGTCCCGCAGCCAGCAGATAGAGATGCCTATTGTATCCGCTGTATATGATGTAGTAAAAAATGGCCGGGATCCCCGGGATACGATGCATGCACTTATGCACCGGGAAATGAAATCGGAACTGGATACCTAATAGTATATTATAGCCTGTGTACAACAAAAAGAGAGGGGATTTCCCCTCTCTTTTTTCCACTCATTTATCCCATACAAACTTCTACAACGTGCGTACCGCCATCGCCAACAGGCGCGATCACATCCCCGGAGATTTCCATTCCGTCCACTGTGATCCTGCGCACACCTTTACATACGCCGGCGCTGTTGTCTACCCGTATTTCATAGGTATCTCCCCGGAACTTACGGGTTACAGTAAAGGTATTCATGGTATCGGGAATACAGGGATTGATCCGCAGCCCGTCATACTCCGGCATCACGCCCAAAATATAGCGGGATACATTGTAAAAAGTCCATGCAGCCGTACCGGTCAGCCAGGAATTTTTCGCCTCCCCATGTCGCACCGCGTCCTTTCCGGCGATCATCTGGGAATACACATAAGGCTCTGTACGGTGGATTTCGCTGATATCCTCCAGATAAGCAGGACAAATCTTGCGGTAAACCTCAAATGCTCGGTTTCCGCGCCCTATGACGGTCTCCGCAATAGAGATCCACGGGTTGTTGTGGCAGAAAATGCCTGCGTTTTCTTTATATCCCGGCGGATAAGAGGAAATTTCGCCCAGCTCCAAATGATACTCAGAGTAAGGCGGATTATTCAGCACGATCCCATATTTTGTATCCAGCCGCTCGGCAACTGCATCCAGCGCCTGCGGCGCCCTGCCTTCTGCAACACCGATGCCCGCCATAATACAAAATCCCTGGGGTTCAATAAATATCTGTCCTTCAGCACATTCGCTGCTTCCGATTTTTTTGCCAAACGCGTCATATGCACGCA
Source organism: uncultured Clostridia bacterium (assembly GCA_947627475.1). Classification (GTDB taxonomy): domain Bacteria; phylum Bacillota; class Clostridia; order Oscillospirales; family CAG-272; genus Avispirillum. Next base: position 920 of record CANQWE010000049.1, on the reverse strand, counting down.
AAAACCACTGACCATCCCAGCCGTGTTCCATAACGGCGCTGTACATAGCCGCTACCGCCTGTTCAGCCTGCTGCGCCTGTTCCTCCAATCCCTTTTTACGGCAAAGAACCACGTAGTCCGGACCTACTGCCACAAACATACCCGCAATAAACACCGATTCTGCAATACCGGACTCAAAGTTGGCTGCAGTTTGGAAAGACTCTCCCGGTGTCTTGGAGAAACAGTTCAAGTTCAGGCAGTCGTTCCAGTCTGCTCTGCCGATGAGAGGAAGTCCATGGGGTCCCAGATTGTTGGTCACATGATCGAAGGATCGTTTCAGATGCTCCATCATGGTCTGGGATTTGGACGCATCGTTATCAAAGGGAACCATTTCATCTAAAATGCTCCAGTCCCCGGTTTCCTTGATATAGGCTGCTACACCGAAGATCAGCCACAAAGGATCGTCATTGAATCCCGACCCAATATCCGCGTTGCCCTTTTTCGTCAAAGGCTGATACTGATGGTATGCGCTTCCGTCTTCCATTTGGGTAGCCGCAATATCCAGAATCCGCTCTTTTGCCCGCTGAGGAATCAGATGTACAAAGCCAAGCAGGTCCTGGGTGGAATCCCGAAATCCCATGCCGCGTCCGATGCCAGATTCAAAATACGAAGCAGACCGGGACATATTGAAGGTAACCATACACTGATACTGATTCCAAATATTGACCATTCGGTTCAGCTTTTCATCCCCGGATGCGACCTGATACTTGGACAAAAGGTTGTCCCAATAGGCTGCAAGCGCTTCCAGTGCACTGTCTACTTGTGCGTCTGTCTGGTACGCTTCCATCAGACGTTTGGCCGGTGTCTTATTGATCACACCAGGAGACTGCCACTTTTCTTCCTCTGGGTTTTCACAATAGCCCAAAACAAAGATCAGTGAC
>CANQWE010000048.1 GCA_947627475.1 uncultured Clostridia bacterium | reverse complement strand
CAGCCCATTTACCTGAACGTAGAGGCAAAGGTGCGGGAGAACGTGCTCTTTGACATGATGGAAACAGTAAAAGCAGAGCGGGGCGTCCGCCTTGCAACAGGAGGTGCATGGTAATGTTTAAAATTGACGGAAAAACCTTTGACGTGGGTATCAGAACCTTAGGCAGAAAATTTGCGGCCCAGGACCGGGAAAATGCCCGCAGCACCACCACGGGTACGGCGATCCGGTCGGTAATCGGATCCTTCTATAACTACTCGGTGCAGCTGCAGACCTCGGCCCTGCATCCGGATCAGTACGACGCTCTGTACGAGATTCTTACGTCCCCGGATGAATTTCATATTTTTGAAATGCCTTACGGACAAACCACCTATACGTTCATCGGGTCCATAACCAGCGTATCGGATACGCTGGGCTTTATCCGGGACGGGGAAAACTATTGGTTTGATCTGTCCTTTGAAATCGTTCCCCAGTCTGCCAAAAGGAGGTAGTGCCATGGGTGCAAAGATCATATATAAAAACTATGCGCTGATCGATAAAAAAAGTACCTTCATCAGCAGTAATGGGGAAAGTCCCTTTTCCCGGCTGGATGACCTGAAGGGCGACGATATACCAAGGCCCCTTGCCTCCTTTGAAGAGCAGTTTATGCGTGCCGATGTGGAATATCCCTTTTACTGTAAAGGGGATCCGGAAAATGAAACGGAGTGCGTGGGCTATGTGAGCCGGGCCATGTGCGATAGTACCGGTTTGTTCGATCGGGAGACGCCGGTGCTTTCCATCACCATGTTTGACCCGGAGCAGACCCCCCACTTTACGCCCATCACCTCCGATGGGATCACGCTGTATTTTTCTCCCATAAAGGAGGAGTACGCCACAGAGGTGGAGGTGACCTGGTATCTGCCGGTTCCGGGAGAGGAAAACAAAGCGGTGACGGAGACCTTTTATCCGGACAGCAACATATTTTTCTGCAAAAAGAAGGTAGAGGGATATGTAGGACTGAAGATCGCCTTTAAAAGATGGTCCTTTGGAAACCGCTGGGCCCGTCTGTGCCGGATCGATTACGGCCATGAGGAAGTGTACGAGGGAGATGCAGTTTTCACCGCCTCGGTAAGCGAAAGTGTAAACCTTGTATCTGATCAGCTTCAGGTGAACACCAGCAGTGTGGTGCTTTGGGCAGATCCGGACGCGGTCTTTCAGGAGCAGCAGGAATTTGAAATTCTGTATGGAGATACGCTGATGGCAAAGCACTATGTAACCGATCTGAAAATACAGGGTAGACGTGTTACCATTACGGGTAATGATGGAATCTCCAAGCTGGACAAGTCGAAAATGCCGGCTATGGCTGCGGCTGAAACTAAGACGGTACAGGAATGGATTGAAATGATCTTGTCCGGTGCGGAAAAAGCTGAACGGCCTGTTTCTTTGAACCCCGGCTCGGACGCGTCGATTTTGTCGATGAAGGTGAGCGGGATTTTCGACAAGGAGATGAGCAGAAGAGAAGCGCTGACGACCCTATGTCTTGCGGTAGGGGCCTATGTGGATACCAGCCGAGCGGAAGGGATTGTGATTCGGTCTACAGCGGATGCACTGCATGCGGCCCCGGTGGATCCCGCCCCGGAAGATACGGAAATCCTTTCGAAAGTGATCCCGGAGCAGCATGTATTCAGCGGAGACAGCGAAGAGATGCGGGAGCCGTACCGCACGCTGGCGATTAAGTATAAAGAAGGCGACGAAGAAAAGACGACAACGCCTGTCATCAATACAGCATATTCCGGCAGTGCGGCGGAGCTGGTGCTGGATACCTGCGCTATGGGTGTAACCGAGGCAGGCGATTCTACAGCATACGGGCATTTTAACACGCTGCAGGATTTGTATACGGAGTATTATTTCCATTCGGGATTTTACAGCTCCAAAGCGGTGATGGATGAAAATATACAAATGGGTGATCGGATTTTAGTCAATGGCAAGGATGCATTTCTCATTCAGCGGACGATAAACCTGGATGGGGACAAGCTCATTGCAGACGGTACATACAAATTGGTGGAAGGAAGGTGAAAAGCGATGGCAAGCGGATATTTTGAAGGCGCAGGTGGATCCTCCATACCCCATTTGTATTGCGTGTGGGACTCGGTGGCAGATAATGAGAAAAATACCAGCGATGTGGCGCTGTCTGTATACTATCGGTACAGCTCAACCACGGCAATGGTAAGCGGCACGCTGACAGTAGATCTTGCGGATTTTGGAGCGGCGCATACTGTGGAAACCCCGGCGTTCTCGGACAATTTGGGAGGAAGTTCCGGCGTCAAAAGCCATTTTTTGACTCGATGGGAGTGGAAAAAAATCCCCCATGAAATCGATGGCAGCAGAACAGTAAGGCTGTCCGCCGTATGGCGTGCAGGAGCAAATACTGTTACAGCAGAGGGAGAGGCCTTACTGGATCCGATTCCCCAGGATCCTCCGGTTTTGGAAAGCAGGCGCGTGATGAGGGTCACACAGCACACAGCAACGCTGTCCATGCAGGCCAGCCATCCCCTTGGCATTCGGGAATACGTGTTTACTGTGAACGGTGTAGTGCATACTGTTACAGATACGAATACGGTGACCTTTCAGAGTCTGGATCCCAATACGCAATATGTAGCGACATTTCGGTCAATCGCGCAAAATGGTCTGTCTACAAGGACGGCCACAGAAATTTTTACAACTAAGCCCATCTACGTGGAGTCTATTACAGTCTTTGCAGAGGAGTATATGCGGGAAGGTACGACGATAGAGCTGAAAGCGGGGATTTGTCCGGAAGATGCCAGTATCCGGGATCTGTTATACACCAGCAGCAATCCCAAAGTAGCAACGGTTTCACGAGACGGTACGGTGCGGGCAGTTTCCAAGGGAACGTGCCGCATCGACATTCGGGCGGCAGACGGCGGACCGGCACAAGCATCGGTATTGATTCATGTACAGCAAAATGTAAAATGCGTATATATTATCAATCAACAGATGCGCATACCTGTAGGGGGGACCGGCAATGTTATCTGCTCTGTATACCCGGAAACAGCGAATAATAAGACGCTATTTTTTGATAGCAGCAATGTAGATGTTGCCGAGGTGACACAGACAGGAGCAGTGACTGGAAAAAGTATCGGCGAAGCGCAGATATGGGTACAGGCGACCGATGGAGAGAACATAATCGGCCCCAAATATATTTGTATGGTCAAAGTTGAGGAAGAAGGAACGCCGGCGTGGAACGAGATGTTTCCGCTGCCCCAGGGATGCCGATGGGATTACCGGATCCCCGCAGCGATTTACACCAATCTTTGCTATATATGGAATCGGATTAAGCCGTCCACGGGAAATGATGAAGAGGAGTCTTTGGAGGAAATTGTTTTTTTACCCGGATATGCAACCCATATACGGGAAGTCCAGGAGCAAATCAACGCCTTGGAACGCAATATTGACAAGATCAACGATGCGATTGATTGGATCAATCCCTATTATGGAGAGCAAAGGGAGTTTTTAAAGAAGACCCCGGTGCAGAAGGACATCAACCGTTGGATTCTTTTTTGTGCGGAAATGAAAGCGGTCCTGGACGGGGAAAAGGACAAACTTTTGCCCCTGTCCCTTGCTGGACAACCTTTGGCAATACGTGAAAATGATGTATTGCAGTATTTATGTATGAGAGAGGAGAAATAAAAATGGCTACACAATATAAAGAATTAACCCAGGCTGGAACCCAGGCAGTTTTGGAACTGGAGGAAAGAGGAAAGGGCGCTCTCATTGGAGAGGCAGAACGGCAGAAGTGGAATGAAAAAGCAGACCCCCCTGCCATTTTACAGTATGAGACGGGAAACACAAACAATCTTTCAATTTTGCAGCGTCTTCACGAAGAGGATGGACTACCGAATGTAATGCTGCAGAATGGGTATGAAATTTATACGCTGGTCAGTCGAGAAAATAATAAGTCCGTGATCGGCTATGATTATGTTTTCAGCGGTCCTGTAAAGGATGGCGAGAATCAGATCGAGTATATTGTGGAGTATATGCACAATTACGATATGTATAGGCTGAAAACACGGGAACGTTACAATACAGGAAATCTTTCTGAAAACGGCACCCTTCCGCCCACGACCACTGTGGTAAAACAGGCGTTGGATAATCAGGCAGAGGATATTGAGCAAGTCTGGCAGGACTTGGATACACATATGGAAGATGGAGCGGTTCATATTACCGATGCAGAACGGACTCTTTGGAACAGTACGGCTGCAGCAGGCAAAGATACCTATTATGGAACTTGTTCCAGTTCTCCTACTACTGTTACAAAAATAGTAAACGTAGAAAGCGGATTCACTTTACGAACCGGTGTCATGGTGGCGGTACTTTTCCCAGGCTCTGCCACATCGACGTCCGATTCCACGCGGAATATGAATGTGAACAGTACCGGATCGTACCCGATTCAGTATAATGGAAGCAGCGCATTGGAGCCGGACATGATTCCCGGAGGAATGCGGGCCCGATTTGTATTTGATGGAACCGCGTGGCAGCTCCTCAATCCTATGGCGCAAAAAGAGAGCTTGGCATTTATTCTGTCTTTCGGTAGGCATTTTTCCGGTAAAACCTTTACTGTAACAGGCAGCGGATTCTCCGGATATTCCAGTGTAGTGCCGGAAGGAGGAGAAATTACGGTTGGCATGGTAAATGCAGGGCAGTCTTATACGGTAATCTGCGACGGTTATACGAAAACATTCACCCCGACTGATACAAACGGGATATATCGGGCATATTTTAATATTTTGTCTCTCAATACATGGGATGAGATTCAAGAGGCTTCTTCCAGTGGTATGGCGTCCAAATATTGGAGCGTGGGAGATACGATTGATATAACCTGTACGAACGGCCAAGTACTTACGCTGCAGATATATGACTTTCTCCACGACGACTTGGCAAATGGAGCAGGAAAAGCGGGAATCACCTTTGGACTGAAAAATCTCGCGTATAGCCTGGAGCATATGGAGACAGCCGGCTTCAACACCGGGGGATTTGTAGGTACATGCTTATATGACTGGCTGACAGAAGATTTGTGGAATACGCTGCCTGCCGATCTGCGCGCTGTGATCCAGCCGGTGAAAAAGAAAACTTGCGCCGGTGGTACGAGTAAAACCATTCGAACGGATACGGTATCTGTTTTTCTCTTTTCCCAGGTGGAATGTATGGGCAGCGCGTCAGTTTCTGTATCAGGTGAAGGAACAAAATATCCAATTTTTACGGACAACAGCAGCCGTGTGAAAGCACTGTCAAATGGAACAGGAAATGCCAATAATTGGTGGACCCGCTCTCCCGCATCCTCCAATACTACGGACTACGTATACATCAGCACAACGGGCGGTGCTGGTACATATCGTGCGTCAACCAATTTAGGTATCTGTTTCGGATTTTGTATTTAGTTTAGAAAAGGAGAAAGAATATGTATCATACTTGGATCGATGGAAAAGAAAAAACAGCGCAGCAGCTTCAATGGGTTAAGCTGCAGGACAACGGCGTATTTGTAAGCTGCAGTGAAAGGGAAGGACAGGGCGTTATTTTAGACGGCGAAATTTATCACGTGGACGGCCGGCCCCAAATTGATCGTCCCACGGTAACGCTGATCTGGCAGGAAGATACAAAAAAGCTGATGGACACTGCGTATCTTACATTTGTGGCTCTGGCCCAGGCACAAATTTTGGACGATGCGGCTGTTTTGGAACACCCACAGCTGTTTGCAGAGTGGAACAGTACCGTCCGTTATAAAAAAGGCGATATCTGTGCTTTTCGGCAAAGTCTGTACCGCTGCAGCCAGGACCATACGTCTCAGCAGGACTGGACTCCGGAGGTTGCCCCCTCTCTTTGGATACGTATCGGTGGATGCGGGGAAGAGTGGCCGACGTGGGCGCAGCCAATAGGCGCGCACGATGCGTATGCATATGGAGATCAGGTACGCCATATGGAAAGACACTGGACTTCAGACATAGATGATAACGTGTGGGAACCTGGCGTATACGGATGGAGCGAGGTACCACAGTGACTTGGGAAATCGTCGTGGGCTTTTTATCACTTGCAACTGCCGGAATAGCAATTGGTAAAGTGATATATGAACTGTCCAGAACACTTACAAAGTTAAACTGTTCTGTGGAAAATTTAAACTGCACACTGACCAATCTTACCAGCCAGAACAGGCAGGAACATGAAGAATTCCACGATAATATTGCGAATCTGAAAAATGCTCTGCATTCCCAGAACATGCGTATCGTGAAGTTAGAGGATATACAAAAACAGGATATTTCCCGGTGAAGTGTCATCGGGGGTAACCTTATAAGAAAGCCTCCCCACTGAAATACTCAGCGGGGAGGCTTTCTTATTCCTTATACAGATTCTTCTGCCTTTGGCTTTTTCCTTTTTGTCAGACGGCTGATAATATAATCTGCACCAACTTCACCGCTGTGACCAAGATTGAAGAAATAGGATTTTTTCAGTTCTTCGATCTGTGCGGCATATGCATTTTGATTATCCAGCAGCTCTTTTACAACAGAAGAAATATTCTTCACCTCTTCCTTTTCAATAGAACGTCCAACTAAATCCCGGGCAGTAATGTCAAAGGGAACAATATCGATTTTTTTGTATGATTTGTTGACGACCTTCAATTTTGTATTGATAAAAAGCGTTGGCTTATTGGTTGTAAAGCTGAATTCATAGGAGAGCGCTGACCAGTCGGTAATAACCAAATCTGCAGTATATACCGTCACATTGGAGGAGAAATCTGTTTCGATAATAAAATCATCGCTGAAACGATCTTTATATTTGTTGATCACTTCTTTGATTTTTAAAGGGAATCGGCGCACATATTGGGGGTGGGGACGAATCACGATCCGATATCCAGAGCCGTACAGACTTTCAACCATATCGTCCAAACAGCTGTCCATAATGTTGTCATATTGCCAGGAGGGGCCAATTAAAATGGTTTTCTTTTCATTTTCTATTTTTTCACTGGCCTCATATGCTGCAATCATATTGTCCAGCAAACCGTATCCTACATTGACAATTTTTTTCTCAGGCGTACCACGCAGCTTTTCTATAGCGCGTACTTCTTCTCCCTGTGACTGACTGACAGCAAAAATGGTGTCGAAGTAATCGAACGCGCCGGTACGATAGGAAAGATTCAAGCTGGTGCATCCGTGGTCTACATATACGTATTCCACGTCCTTACGAACTTTAGAACGCTTAATGTGGTATTTTTCCAAATCCGGCGTCGTCATGACTACCATTTTCGCTTCTACCTTCATCATGAGAGAAATCAGCCTGGTTTCATCTACATAATATGGAATGATCCGTTCCTCTTTTGTTTGCAAAATTGGATCCGCCGGATCGCTTGTAACATAATGAATCTTTAATTTTGATTTTGCTAAAATTGCTTCGATGATATTTGCAAAGTATTTGTAATATCCGCCGCCTTCTGCGTAAAACATCAGCTTCATTTTTTCCATGTTTTCGGGCCGGCAGAAGGCTTTGTAATATTTTTTTGCAAGCTTTTTGTTTTGCTTCGTCTTTTCTTTGTTCTCTTTTGTTTGACGCTTCAAATCTTCCAGTGCTTCATAGTCTATATACTTTTTGGGGTCGTATATTTTGTTTACCAGAAACATAACAACGATGGAGAATAGGTTGCCCCACATCCAGTACAGACCTACACCTGCGGGAACGATGAAAGCAAAATATGTGGAGAAAGCAATCATGAAAATCGTCATGCCCCACTGGGACAGCTTGCTTTGCTCGATCTGCAGTACATTGATTTTGTTTTGGATCACGCACATAATAAGGGCACTGAGCCCTGCCAAAATTGGTACCAGGATCAAAATATTCAGTACAGTGATGCTGGGCGTCTGTGCCAGATTGATCCCCAGAAAGTTCATGTTGACGCTTTGAATGGAATCGATAGCAGATTGCACATCAACCCCGGTAAGGGAATTTTGCAGGTCCAGAAATTTTGGTACATTATCTGGATTAGAAAGCAGTTCTACTACCCGCAGCTGCGGGGAAGAGCCAAGATCTGTCATCCCAAGAATTTCTCCGGCCTTGGCGGTGAAAGCATTGATTACATCTGCAGGCATATGCAGCAGGTGCTTGAGGGGCTTGTACACTACGTCGATCAAACCGAATATAATGGGAAGCTGCAGCAGCAGAGGCCATACACCAGCCATTGGACTGTATTTTTCCCGTTTATATAGCTTTGCCTGGGCATCTACAAAAGCATCCTGATCATCGATGTACTGATACTTCAGTGCGTCCAACTCCGGCTTCATTTTGACCATTTTGATAGAATTTTTCTGCACCAGCAAAGAAATGGGGAACATAATTACTTTGGTCAAAAGAGTAAAGAAAATAATAGCGATACCATAGTCGCTAAATATCTTATAACAAAGCCACATGAGATAGCCAAGGGGGGTACCCACAATAGTATTTATGATTTCCATTGGATTCTCCAGCGATTTTTATTCTATAGTTTGTATTACGGGCAGCAGCGTAAGAACGGCCTTTGCATGTATTTCCTCGGCGGAAACAAAGGGATCTTCCCAGAATCTTGCATCCAGAGAATTTTCCCGGTTGTCGCCCAGCACAAAGTAGTGTCCGTCCGGAACGGTAACCGGGCCGAAATCCTCTCCGCTTCTGCCTGTCACATAAGGTTCTGACAGGGACTCTTGATTTACATAGATCTGCCCGGAGATGATTGTGACAGTTTCTCCGGGCATTCCCACGATTCGTTTCATGATGAGAGAAGCGCCAAGCTCCTCGTGGGAAAACAGGATAATGTCTCCCCGATCCGGCCCTTCATTTATATAAGCCAACCGGTTGGCAAGGATCAGAGATCCTCTTTTTACGGTGCTTTCCATAGATGAGGAGGGAACAATGGCGCAGACGATACAAAAAGTGTTCAAAAGAATGGCCGCAAGCAGGGCAAAGGCTGGAATCAGCAGCCATTTCCAGTTGAGATCTTTCCCTGAACGCTTTTTTGCTTTCAAGCGCGACCGGATCATTCGTCCTCGTCTTCTTCGTCCTCATCGCCATACAAGTCCTTATTTTTCTTCTTCCGAACGGCGCGCTTCAACCGTCTCCAGTAAAATCCCAACGCTGCACCGATTGCAATTACGGCACCGGCAACAATCTGAATGATATAGGTCATTGCGGAGGGATCGATGTACGCCATTGCATATGTGACGCACAGTACCATAGACAGTATAAAAAATGTGAAAAAGGCAAGCAGTTTTTTCATTTTTGTAATCCTCTCTTTTGCATACAAATAAATTTATTCGTTACTGATGTCAGCATCATAGAAGGGATGCTTAATCCGCTCTTTAGATACAATAGACCAGCTGTCAAAGTCATTGACATTTCCATCGATTTTATAGGTGACCAGGTTATAATCCCGCTTTATTTTTGTGGGATCAGAACCGCTCATGTAAAAATATCGTGTGATTTGTGCGTCTTCCGGCACTTCATCGGCGGCTTGCCCATACGCTTCGTAATCCAATCCAAGCTCTTTCAAAATAGAGGCCTGAATATTCGCTTGCGTCAGGGGAGCAGAATTGTACTGGAGGGGCGCTCCTTTTATCTCCCCTTGCGGCTTCATCAGGAACGTAATTCTCCTTGGACCGTCCAGTTCTTCAATTGTGCCTGTGTGTCCATGATCGGCAGTAATAATAATGGTCGTATCCTCATACAGTCCTTCTTCCTTCAACTGTCGAATATATTCAAAGATCATATTCATATTGCCTATGATTTGAGGGTACGGATTCCAATCACTGCTTGACACAGAATTGCCGTTTTCATCCATAACAAACGGATCGTGGGCGCCGCGCAGATGATAGAATACGAAAGAACCTGTACTATCGTCCAACACACTAAGCTTATCTTCCCGCAAGTTCCTCCAGAATCCCACATCGTCTGTTACATGCTTATCAGAAAAATCTGCATCTACAGAGGTAATGTTTTCAAGGTCTCCTGTATACAGCCAAAAGAAGGGCTTCATTGTCATCGGAGCATATCGGTAGGCTGAGAGATCCAACATCGCTTTTATCATTTGTGGAGTATTCACGACCTGCTCATATTTGCCGATGTTGTCTATCTTATCCATTGCATGATCTACGTTTTTTATTACATAGTTCACATCCGTATATATTTTGGATTGATATCCTGCTTCTTTAATATCCTTTAGGAAAGTTCCTTCTGACCAAGCTTTTTGAAAATACTTCGTGACGGGAATACTATAATCACAGGGGACACCTGTCAGAAAATAAGTGACCGAGGGAAAGGTTCTGGAATAGGAAGGAGAAACATTGTTGTAGTATATGAAGTCGGTCATCTTTTCCTTAATATCTGGATTCCCTTCAAACAGTCCGTCTGCATAGATTCCGTCAAAGCGATCCAGCAGAAAGACAACTACATTGTTTTTCGGGGAAAGCTCATAAATGGTGGAGTTGGACAGATATCCGTTGGTAACACTTCCAATAAAGTCATTTCTCACCAGGAGCGTAACCAGAGCGACAGACTGCATGGCGATCAGCAGGGCAGACAGGAATACAAGCATCCGCCGCCATATTTTGGGTTTAAAGTATGCTACCACATAGGGGATCAAAAAGATTACAGCCCAAATGATACAGTTGACGATCATAGTGACCGTTAATGTCTCCCAGGGAATGGACGTGCCATCCAATGGACCCCAATTTAAATTTAAAAAATTTCCTTGAATATATGCGCAAATTGTAGTGGAAAAAACAGCGGAAGCTCCGTAATTGAACAGCTTTCCACGCAAAAGCATCAAGATTAGGGTAAGTACTGCGGTAACCCCCACGCCTACCAGGATCATTGGCATAACCAGATCCAGGAAAGAGAAAGAGTAATAACTCATATTGGGCAGGTAAAGCTCAAAGGGACCAAATACGGTCAGTGTATATGCGAAAGCCAAAGATACAAGAAAGGAGATTAAAAACCGAATTTTCCAGGACCGCTTTTCTTTTATCAGGTCTTTCCACTTATCTTTAAAGGTCTTTTTGGGAGGCTTTTTGGTTTTATTTCCGGTTTCCGGCTTTTTTTCCGCCGAAACTTGTCCCTCCATAAAGTTGTGATGTTCATTTTGCTCGTTTGGACTGTTGTTTTCTGATTCCATGAGAGCCTCCTTACATTAAAATTAGAAAATACTTTCTGTCAAAAAGCTGCAAGATCACATATTAAAATTTATTTTAGCACATACGACGGCTGTTGTAAATATTAAATTTCTATTTTAAACGATTCTTAAACATTTGTTTTGCAGGTAAGTCTTGACGAATGTTCAATGGTAATGTATAATAAAAAATAAATGAACAAAAAACAAGGGATTTTCCGTTTGTAATTGCCTTTTTTGTTCAAAAAATATAGAAATAGGTTAAAAGGTATTGTTATGAAACAAATTGTAATTCGACTTGCCTCCCTTGTTATGGGAACAGTAATGATTTTGCTGGCTATGGTTTCCTGCAGCAAAAGCAGCGGCGGAAAAAATAACGATGATAAAATAGTTATTTATTCTTCGGCTGAGGATTATCGAAACGAATTTGTACTGAACATGCTAAAAGAAGAATTTCCTGAGTATGATATTCAAATTGAATATTATACTACGGGTGATCTTGCCGCAAAGTTGAAGGCAGAGGGCAAAGATACTGAGTGTGATTTTATATTGGAATTGGAATCTGCTTATTTAGAAGCACTGGGAGACACGATATGTACATTAGATGATATCGTAGATTTTTCTGTTTATACAGAGGATTTGGTTCCTGCAAGTCATCGGTATGTTCCCTGGATCCGGATGAGCGGCTGTATAATCGTAAACCGTACGGCCTTGGAAAAGGAGGGCCTGCCAGTCCCGCAATCTTATGACGATCTTTTAAAACCGAAATATAAGAATATGATTTCCATGCCTAACCCCAAATCTTCAGGTACAGGTTATATATTTCTTTTGAATATGGTAAATGAAAGAGGCGAGGACGCTGCGTTTGCGTACTTTGACCAGCTTGCAGAAAATGTGCTGCAGTTTACCTCTTCCGGTTCCGGGCCTCTGCAGGCGGTTACTTCCGGAGAAGCGAATATTGGTCTGGGAATGACTTTTCAGGCTGCAAATGAAATTACAAATGGCGCAGAAATAGAAATTCTCTTTTTTGAGGAAGGTGCTCCTTATACCGCATATTCCAGTGCAGTCATTGAAGGACGTCAAAACGATGAAAAAGTACGTGAGGTGTTTGAATATTTTGTAAATGTAGTAACTCCCGAAGATAAAAAATTATATGCTCCTGAGCAGATTTATAAAGACAAAACATATGAAATTGAGAACTTCCCTTCTGGAATTGTATATGGAGATATGGCAGGAATCTTTGATATAAATATTAAGGAGAAATTGTTGGATAAATGGAATCACTAAAAGTACTGAATATCACAAAGGAGTTTGACGGTCATATTGCCCTTGACAATGTTTCCTTCGATGTGCTGCCGGGAGAGTTTCTCTCGATTCTTGGCCCCTCCGGCTGCGGCAAGACGACCCTGCTGCGTATACTGATCGGTTTGCTGGAGCCGACCAACGGTCAAATTTTTAAGGATGGCAAAGATATCACCCATGCTCCGCCTGACAAGCGGGGGATGGGTATTGTCTTTCAAAACTATGCTTTATTTGAAAATATGACGGTGCTGCGCAATGTGGAATATGCCTTAAAGCTTCGCAAGGATATGAGAGGGACCGCCAGAGAAACTGCAATGAAAATGATTGATCTGGTAGGCCTTTCGGACCATATCGGAAAAAAGCCGGCACAGCTTTCCGGAGGACAGATGCAGCGGGTTGCCATTGCGCGCACCCTTGCTCTATCTCCGGATATTATCTTGTTTGACGAGCCTATGAGCGCTCTGGATGTAGCCACCAGACTGGCTCTGCGCAGGGAACTCAAAAAGATCCAGTCTACCATGGGAACGACGATGATTTATATTACCCACGATCAGGAAGAAGCGTTTGCCATGTCCGATCGGATCATGGTGATGAACGCTTCTGTTATTCATCAGCTGGATACGCCGGAAAACATTCTCCACAGCCCGGCTGATGCGTATGTACAGGAATTTGTGATCGACAATCTGGCCGAAAAAACGGAGAGCCTTTTGAAATACAACATTGTATAGGTTGAGGTGAAAGGTTACATACAGTGAAAAAACGAAATTGTAATATTACCAAAATATTTTTAGCCCTGTTTTTTTTGGTGTCAGTGGTACTGCCGCTGCTTTTCATGTTCGTAAATTTGTTTTCTGCAGATATTGGAAAGATCGTGAATAATCCGTCCTTTTGGACCTCGGCGTTGCACTCTCTTTGTGTATCGGCAGTGGCCACGGTTATTTCCATTACCCTTGCATTTTTGCTTGCATGGTGTATGACCAGAACACATGTGAAAGGAAAAGGATTTTTTGGCGCAGTAATTCTGCTTCCCATGCTGATCCCTTCCATTTCACATGGGATGGGGCTGATTATATTATTTGGCCAGAACGGCCAGCTGACCAAATTCTTTGATTTGAACTGGTCAATATATGGATTTTGGGGCATTGTGATCGGTAGTGTCATGTATTCTCTTCCAGTGGCCTATTTGATGATATCGGATATTTTGCGGTATGAGGACAGTACTCCCTATGAGGCCGCCAGCGTCTTGGGAATCCCCCGCCGCAACCGCTTCTTTTCTATTACACTGCCGTATATGCGCAAACCGATGATCAGTGTTTTGTTTGCTACGTTCACTTTGATTATCACAGACTATGGCGTACCGGCTATGGTTGGTGGTAAGTACAGCACCCTGCCGCTTATGATGTATAATGAAGTGATTGGTCGGCTGGATTTTGCCAAGGGTTCTGTAATCGGTATGGTTTTGCTCATTCCGGCAGTGATTGCCTTTGTTTTTGATATGGTCAGCAGAGATGGCCGGTCCTCTGGTTTTGTAAGTAAACCGTTTGCCCCCAAAAAATCCTTTGGAAGAGATTTTTTTGCCTATGGATTTTTGACAGTTACTTCTGTTGTGATTGTCTATCCCATCCTCACTTTTGCGGGACTCACCTTTAATAAAAATTATCCAACAGATCTTTCGTTTACTATGGATAATATTTATTCCACAATGAATAAAGGAGCGGGCGATTTCCTTTTAAACTCTGTGATCATCGCTTTAATGGTGGCGTTGATCGGCACAGCTCTTGCCTTTAGATGTGCCTATTTTACGGCGCGTCTACAGGGCCTGTCATCAAAAATATTACACTTGGTGTCAATTTTATCTCTTGCTATTCCTGGTATTGTGCTGGGTCTATCCTATGTATTATTTTTTAAAGGCAGTTTCATTTATGGCACACTGGCGATCTTGATCCTGGTCAACACCATCCATTTCTTCTCGTCGCCCTATTTGATGATCTACAACTCTTTGGGAAAACTAAATATGCATCTGGAGGATGTGGGGCTGACCCTTGGAATTGGTCGTGGTCGTTTAATCAAAGATGTGATCATTCCACAGTCCGCGGGCACGCTTGTAGAAATGTTTACATATTTCTTTGTAAACTCCATGATTACCATTTCTGCTGTATCTTTCCTTGCTACATCGTTCACAAAGCCTTTGTCTCTCATGATTACCCAATTCCAGCAGCAAATGCTGTTGGAAGCCTCAGCTTTTGTATCGATTTTAATTTTGGCTGTCAATATTTTGATGAAAACAGTAGCTTATTTAGTGCGTTGCATTATTTTAAAAAAAGGAGTGCGTTCGTATGCTCACAAAAAAGCAATTTGATATTTTGACTGCCATTGAAAGATCCGGCAAATTTGATACGCAGCGTCAATTAGCTGAGGATACAGGCATGTCTCTGGGTATTGTAAATAAGACCATTGCCTCTCTTACCGGAGAGGGGTATATATCCAATAAGGGAATTACAGAAGAAGGACTGCAGGCATTGGAACCTTACCGGGTGAAACGGGCGATTTTTATCGCTGCGGGTTTTGGCTCCCGTATGGTTCCCATCACCTTGAATACGCCTAAGCCCCTGGTACGGGTGAAGGGACAACGGATCATAGATTCCCTTTTGGACGCAGTGGTTGCGGCGGGAATCGAGGAAATTTATGTAGTGCGGGGATATCTTGCAGAGCAGTTTGACCAGCTTTTGTATAAATATCCAGGCATTCGATTTATTGAAAATCCTTCCTATAATGAAGCAAACAATATTTCTTCTCTCATGTGTGTGCGTTCTCTTTTGCAGAATGCCTATGTTTTAGAGGGGGACATGCTGCTACATAACAAGGATTTGGTTACAAAATATCAGTACTGCTCCAACTACCTTAGCGTTCCTGTTCCTGTGACCGACGACTGGTGTTTCGAAACGAAGAATGATTTTATCACCAAAGTGCAGGTAGGTGGGACCAACTGCCAACAGATGATCGGTATTTCTTACTGGACGGCGGAGGATGGTGCAAAACTGGAGAATCATATAGCAGAGGTGTACAATGCACCCGGTGGAAAAGAAAAATACTGGGATCAGGTTCCTCTGGAATTTTATTTGGGCGAATACAAAATTACGGTTCGCAGGTGTACCTTTGACGATATAATCGAAATCGATACATTTCGGGAGCTTAAACAGCTGGATCCTACATACGACGTGTAAAATGCAAAAAAGAAGGCATACAGCCTTCTTTTTTCTATATGGGACAAATTTACAGAAATAGCATAGAATGAGAGGGAAGGAGCTTTTACTTATAAGGAGAATATTTAAAAATGCAAGTAAAACGTACCATGCGCCGATGCGATACACTGGAAAAGCTTGCGTCGCGCTATCAGATAGATGTGGGACAGCTATTAGCTGCAAATCCAAAAATCTGGCAGGAACCTGTATTCCGAAATTGTGTGACGATTATGATCCCCCAACCGGAAATACAGCCCCCGCAAATTCCGCAATTTCCTCAGAGCCCTGGCGTAGATATTCCCTGGGATTTCTTCCCACAGGTAACGCCTCCTGCCACAACACCTCCGACGGTGACACCACCTACTACAACACCGGGCGCCCCGGTGGCACAGATTGAGGAGGAGGTGATCGCTCTGGTAAACCAAGAGCGTTCCAGCAGAGGACTGCCTGCTTTGACTTACAATAGCAGTCTCGCAAATGTTGCCCGTACCAAGTCGGCGGATATGGCGCAAAACAATTATTTTTCTCATAATTCCCCCACATATGGATCTCCCTTTGATATGCTGCAAACCTTTAATATTCCTTTTACTGCGGCAGGGGAAAATATTGCAAAAGGGCAGACCACGGCCCAGGAAGTGATGAACGCTTGGATGAATTCGTCAGGCCATGCGGCAAATATTTTAAATAGTGGTTTTTCAGAAATCGGCGTTGGATACGTATATAACAACGGCGTTCCTGTTTGGACACAGATGTTTATTCATCCATAAAGGAAAAAAGAACCGGCATAGCTGGTTCTTTTTTTAAATAGGTAAGCCTTGACATTTTTATCGTATCTGTTATAATAAATTTGTATAAATATTGAACAAATGATGAAGCGTTTGCGCTGTGTGCAATGGGAGGTATTATGGACTCTGGACAATTACAAATTTTGATTGCAATGGTGATTTATATGGCGGTGGTAATCGGCATCGGCATTGCTTTTGCCAAGCGGGCAAACAAGAACTCTGAAAACTACTTTCTTGGCGGCAGAAGCCTTGGACCGTGGATTGCCGCCATGAGTGCAGAAGCATCGGACATGTCAGGGTGGCTTTTGATGGGTCTGCCTGGGGTGGCCTATTGGTGCGGTTTGGCAGACGCAACGTGGACCGCGATCGGTCTGGCGCTGGGTACATATCTCAACTGGCTGATCGTATCCAAGCGATTGCGCCGGTACAGCGAGAAGGCAGGAAACGCCATTACGCTGCCGGAATTTTTCTCCAATCGATTCCATGAAAAGAGCAAGGTGCTGATGACAATTTCGGCCCTTTTTATCCTGGTATTCTTTACCGTGTATGCAGCCAGCTGTCTGGTGACCTGCGGAAAACTTTTTTCCACACTTTTTGATATGCCCTATGTTTCCATGATGATTCTTGGAGCAGTTTTTGTACTCATCTATACGATTCTTGGCGGTTTTTTGGCGGAGAGCGCTTCAGATTT
>CANQWE010000047.1 GCA_947627475.1 uncultured Clostridia bacterium | reverse complement strand
GGCTTTTAAAGGAAGAACTGACCCGGATGGGCTCCCTAATCATGGAGGCGGCCCTGGCGACCCGTGTGCCGGCGGGGGGCGCAATGGCAGTGGACCGCGTTGCTTTTTCCGATTATATAACCCGAAAGATACGCTCTCATCCGGATATCCAGGTGATTGAGGAGGAAGTAACCGAAATCCCTGCAGAGGGGATCACAGTAATTGCAACGGGTCCTCTTACATCTGATGCTCTGGCAGGAGAGATTGCAAAATTGGTGGGCGACCGACGACTGTCTTTTTATGATGCGGCGGCGCCGATTGTAGACTTTTCTACCATCGATATGGGAAAAGCATTCTTTGCATCCAGATATGGAAAAGGGACACCGGACTATATCAACTGCCCGATGAATAAAGAGGAATATACCGCTTTCTATCAGGCGCTGATCTCTGCAGAGGAGGCGCAGCTCCACGATTTTGAGCAGGGTGAAAAGCTAAAGGTTTTTGAAGGGTGTATGCCGGTGGAGGTGATGGCCCGGCGGGGCGAGGACACGCTGCGTTTTGGTCCCCTCAAACCAGTGGGAATCAGCCGACCTGGTACAGAAGAAAAATACTATGCTGTGGTCCAGCTGCGTCGGGAAAACCGGGAAGGTACCATGTACAATCTGGTAGGGTTTCAAACGCATCTGACATTTCCCGAACAGCGTCGGGTATTCGGTATGATTCCCGGGCTTGAAAATGCTGTATTTATGCGGTACGGCGTGATGCATCGAAATACCTTTTTAAATTCACCAAAGTTGCTCTGTCCGGATTATTCCATGCGGAACCGGAAAAATCTTTTCTTTGCCGGACAAATGACTGGCGTGGAAGGGTATGTGGAGTCGGCTGCTTCCGGCTTTGTTGCAGGACTCAGCGCGGCACGTCGGTGTATGGGTATCATAGAAACAGAGCCGTTTCCAAGAACCACCATGATCGGTGCGATGGCTCACTATGTGAGTGAAGGCGGCGCGGCAGCTTTTCAGCCTATGAATGCCAACTTTGGCATTATTCAAAGTCCATCGGAGAAAATACGGGGTGGAAAAAAGGTGCGTTATGCTTTTTATGCAGAGCGTGCGCTGGAGGAAATCTCCAACATAATAGATAAAGGACCATTTGACATATGAAAATCATACTGGATGCTATGGGGGGGGACTTTGCCCCTCTGGAAGTGGTGCGGGGAGCAGCGCTGGCTGCAGCGCAGTATCCCCAGGCAAAGCTGGTACTTACCGGGGATTCGGAGAAGATCCACGGCGCTGCAAAGGAAGCCGGCACTGCAACAGATAGCCTGGAGATTGTTCATACAGAACAGGTAATCACAATGGAAGACGATCCTATGTCCATTTTAAAAGCCAAAAAGGATTCTTCTATGGGAATGGGTCTGCGGCTGCTACGGGAGGATGGCGATGCCTTTATTTCTGCAGGAAATACCGGCGCGCTTCATATGGGTGCATCTCTGATTGTCCGGTGTCTGCCTGGCGTGCATCGGGCGTGTATCGGCACAGTCCTTCCGTTTGAGACGCCTGTTCTTCTGCTGGACAGCGGTGCCAATGCAACGATTCAGCCGGAGTATCTGGCCCAGTGGGCACTGACAGGCAGCGTTTATGCTTCCCGCATTCTGGGAGTGGAAAATCCCAGGGTAGGACTTTTGAATATCGGCGCGGAGGAGACAAAAGGTACGCCTGCAGTGACAACGGCCTTCGGCATTTTGAAGCAGCTGCCCGGCATTCATTTCGCAGGGAACGTGGAAGCACGGGATATCCCTTTTGGTAAATGCGATATTCTGCTTACCGATGGCTTTACTGGAAATATTCTTCTGAAATATACAGAAGGCATGGGCGCCATGTTCTTCGGGCTGATTAAAGATATGTTTTATAAAAATATTGCTACCAAGCTGGCGGCGACAGCAGTAAAAAAGAGTCTGTGCCAAATTCGGCATACATTTGATGCTTCTGCATATGGTGCAGCACCTATTATCGGCCTCGCAAAGCCGGTATTTAAAGCCCACGGCAATGCGGATGCGGCTACAATTGCCAGTGCGGTACGGCAAGCTGTGCGGTATATAGAAGGCGGCGCTGCAAGGGAGATGGCGGCGTTGTCCTTTAATCAGATTGAGGCAAATCAATAAACATAAGGAAGTATTTTTATGTCGGAAACAACAAAACTTCCAAGAGACCCAAGACTCTTGGAAAAAACCATCGGATATTATTTCCGAGATCGGAACTTGCTGCAGACAGCGCTGACCCATTCCTCTTACACGAATGAACTGCGTTCTAAGGGGGGGGACAGCCAGTGCAATGAGCGGCTGGAATTTCTGGGCGATTCTGTTTTGTCAGTTATTGTCAGCAGATATCTGTTTACGGAATTCGCATCCCGCCAGGAAGGGGATTTAACCAAAATCCGGGCTGCGGTGGTTTGTGAAAAGGCTCTTGCAAAATATTCTGCAAAAATTTCGTTGGGAGATTATTTGCTTTTGGGCCATGGTGAGGATAAAAATGACGGCCGGCATCGGCCATCTATTACCGCAGATGCTTTTGAAGCCATGCTGGGTGCCTTTTATCTGGATTCCGGCTATGACTGCGATAAGATAGAAAAGTTTTTGCTCCCTTTTGTAAAAGAAGAAATTGCCTACACCGGGGAAGAAGCCTCCTTTATAGATTATAAAACGGCGCTGCAGCAGATCGTGCAGCAGGCAAATGGTGAAAAGCTGCGGTACGTTTTGGTAGGCGAAAGCGGCCCGGATCACGATAAAAGCTTTCAGGTGGAGGCCCGACTCAACTCTAATGTGATCGGACATGGGGTCGGCAATACCAAGCGGGCAGCAGAACAGAGTGCCGCGAAGGAAGCACTGGCTCTTTTCGGCGATTTACAGCAGAAGTGACATGCCATGAAAAAGCACAGCAACATTCCGATATTTATACAGCATATGGGCTGTCCCAATCAGTGCGTCTTTTGTGACCAACACACGATTTCGGGCGCCCATTCTTTTTGCGAGGAATCGGTTCGCCAGGATATTGATGCCGCGCTGGAGACCATGGGGGACAGAGCCTGCGAGATTGCTTACTTTGGCGGCTCTTTTACCGGGATCGACAGAGGACAGATGCTCCGGCTTTTGGACATTGCCAGGGAATATACAGACCGGGGAGCGGTGCAGGGGATCCGTCTGTCCACCCGCCCTGACTATATTTCCCCGGAAATTGTAAGGATTCTTCTTCGCTATCCCATCTGCACCGTGGAGCTTGGGATCCAAAGCATGGACAATACAGTACTTGCCGTCAGCAGGCGCGGACATACTGTCGGGGATACGACGGCGGCATGCACACTTTTGCGGGAGGCGGGAATCCCCTTTGTAGGACAAATGATGATAGGGCTTCCGTCCGCCAATAAAGAGAAAGAAATAGAAACAGCACGCCAAATTTGCGGGATGGGCGTCCAGGGGGCGCGGATCTATCCATGTATTGTATTTCAAAAAACACCGCTGGCCCGTATGGTAGAGGATGGAACTTATACACCTATGTCTCTGGAGGATGCGGTGGAACGCAGTGCTGCCGTGCTGGAGGTGTTTGAAAATTTTGGGGTACCATGCCTGAAAATCGGTCTTCACGAGGGAGAAGGGTTACATGATCCGGATACGTATTTTGCAGGTCCGCATCATCCCGCACTGGGAGAGATGGTGCGCAGCAGGGTGTATTGGCACAAAATTGAATCTGGTCTGGAAGTCCTTGGAATGCTTCAGAATAAAAGTATTCAAATCGGAGTGGCAGCCGGACATGTTTCCATGGCCGTGGGACAAAACAAAGAGAATAAACGTCGTATTCTGGAAAAAACCGGGGCGAAATCTGTGAAAATTCTTGAAAACTATCGCCTTGCGGGCTATAATATTACCATTGATGTTTTATAGAAAGATGAAAAAAGAGGTGGCGCTGTGTATCTAAAAACCCTGGAACTGCACGGATTCAAGTCCTTTCCTGAAAAAACAGTCTTGCACTTCAATCCGGGAGCTACAGTGATTGTGGGACCCAACGGAAGCGGGAAGTCCAATATAACAGACGCCATGCGCTGGGTGCTTGGGGAGCTTTCCACCAAGAACATCCGCGGCAGCAAAATGGAAGATGTGATCTTTGTGGGCGCAGACGGCCATCGCCCTATGAGCTTTGCAGAAGTTTCTGTTACCTTTGACGATTCCCAGCCGCCGCGCAAGCTAAATTGCCCGCACGAAGAAGTGACGGTTACCCGGCGATACTACCGAGGCGGTGAAAGCGAGTACTTGATCAACCGGCAGGCGTGTCGCCTGAAGGATATTTATGAGCTTTTCATGAATACGGGGATTGGCAGGGAAGGCTATTCCATTATCGGTCAGGGAAAGATTGCCGAAATTATTTCCAAGAGAAGCGAGGACAGGCGGGGTATTTTTGAAGAGACAGCCGGTATCTCCAAATACCGGTATAAAAAAACAGAGTCTCAGAAAAAGCTCATTCAGACAGAAGACAATATGACCCGTGTGCTGGATATTTTCTCTGAGCTGGAAGCCAGAGTGGGGCCTTTGGAGCGGGATGCCCAAAAAGCGCGCAAATATTTGGAGCTTTATGAGGAAAAAAAGCAGCTGGACATATCTCTGTGGTTGTATGATATGGAAAAACTGCGGGGAGAGGCAGATACCCTTGGCGTCCAGTGCAGACAGTCTGCTCATGAGCTGGAAATGGCGCAGGATACGGAGTCCCAGCTGGAAGCCCAGTATGAGCGGATGTTTGACGCTTCCCAGGAAAATAAGCAGGTGTCCGGACAGCTGTATGAAAAAATTAAAGGAATAACAGAAGACATCCATCAGCTGGAACAGAGCTATCAGACTTTGGAATCGGATATTGCACACAAAACTGCTATGGCGCAGGAGGCAGACACATCTAAACAAAAATCTTTGGACGCCGCTGCAAGAGAAGAATCCAATGCCGCAGAGCTTCAGGAGCGCCTGCTGCAGAACGGACAGGAAATCCACCGGCTGCGGGAAAAAGTCAGCTGCATTGATGCAGAAAAAAAGGCTCGGACAGAGGAAAAGGCGGCATTGGAAGCATCACTTGCAGCAAAGCTGCAGGAAATACGGGAAAAAGAAAGCGCACTCGGCGAACTGCGTGTGCGGCTCAGCGTTTTGGAAAACAGCATCCATACCCAAAGTGACCGGCAGGCACAAATTGGAGAGGAAAGCCGGCGATATCAGGAAAAGCTTTCAGAAATCGACAAGGGGCTGGCGGATTGCCGCGCCTCTGTAGAGCTGTATGAGGCGGCGCTGCAAAAATCTGATGCGGAGGTTGCCCGCTGTGATAGAGAACTGCTTGCTCTGTCCGACAAGGCAGAAATTGCAAGAAAGAAACTCGCTGGGCTGCAGGCATCTGCCCAGGCGCTGTCCAGCCGGATTGCCGCGCTGGTGCGGATGCAGGAGCACTTTGATGGATACAATAACAGCGTCCGCTTTGTAATGCGTGAGCATGCCGAGGGAAAGCTCCAGGGAATCCACGGTCCGGTTTCTCATTTGATTCGCGTACGGGAAGAATACAGAGTGGCACTGGAAACAGCCCTTGGCGCCAACATGCAAAACATTGTAGTAGACGATGAGGCGGCTGCCAAGCGGGCAATATATGCCTTGAAAAATGCAGGCGCCGGTCGGGCAACTTTTTACCCGATTACCTCAATACAAAGCGGTACAAGAAGCAGAGAACTGCAGGATGCTGCCGGACAGGCCGGATTTGTAGGCTATGCGGACGAGCTTTTGGAAACCAAAGCCCAGTATAAAGCCGTGATCGGCAGTCTCATTGGGCGGACCGCCGTATTTGACAATATTGAAAACGGTACGGATGTTGCCCGCCGGTGCGGCTGGAAAATCCGGATCGTAACACTCGACGGGCAGCAGATCAATATGGGCGGCTCTCTGACCGGTGGATCCGTGCGTAAGGATTCCGGTATGCTCAGCCGGGGGGCGCATATTGAAAAGCTTCAGGAAGAAAAAGCCCAGTCTGACAAGGAGGCGGCTGCAGCCCAGACACTTCTGCAGACACTGGAGGGAAAGATCACGGAACTGCAGAATTATCGCCGCAAAGAGGACGAAAAGGCCAAGCTATCCGAGGTGATGCTGCGTACAGAGCGAAGCCAGCTGGATGAATATGAGGCAAACCGCGGTGTGATCGTCAATCTGCTGGAACAGCTTGCAAAAGATCAAAAGCAGCTGGCCCGGGTGGGAGAGCAGGGTGGCGCAGATATACAGCGTCTGGAAGAACAGATACGCGGGCTGGAAGAAGAAATTCAAGAGATTTCCTCTCAACGTACCCAAGTGGATATTGCGCGCAATTCTGTGGAGGACTTGATTCGGGAATCAGATGAAAAACGGGGAGAGCTGCAGATTTCTATTGCAGAACGAATGCGTGACACCCAAAACCTGCAGGAATCTATAGATGCGTCCCTCTCCCGGGCGAAGGACCACCGCACCGAAGGAGATACGTATAAAAATACAGCTATGTCCCTGCGGGAAGCGGTGCTGCAGGCGCAGCAGCTGACGGAAAGCAGAAAGCGGGAAGCAGTGAATCTGCGAGAGACTTTATCTGCGGCAGAGCAGGAGCGCCTTCGCCTGGAGGCCGGCAACGCAGAGTATGACCGCCGTCTCAATGAGATACGGTTGAAAACTAAGGATATCGCCGCAAAGCGTGAACTGCTCTTCCGGGCCCATACAGCCAATGAAACAAAGCTGGAACGGCTAAACGAGAATGTAGATAAAATGACAGCGCGCCTGTGGGATGAGTATGAACTTACCCACAGTACGGCAGTGGCGATGGATATTCCTGCTATAACGGAGCAGTCTCGGGCATCGTCTGCGGCAAGGCTTTCTGAAATGAAAAATACGATAAAAGGCCTGGGCAATGTAAATGTGGGAGCCATTGATGAATATCGTGCATTGAAAGAGCGATATGATTATCTTGGGGAACAGCTGCAAGATCTGCGTGCCTCCAAAGAGGAACTGGAAAAAATTATAGAGTCCATCGACTTGGAAATGGAGCGGATGTTTACCGCTGCCTTTCATCAGATCAACCAATATTTCGGTGAAACCTTCCGGGAACTGTTCGGCGGCGGCAGCGCCCATTTGGTATTAACCGATCCGGAGCATGTGCTGGAGTCCGGGGTAGAAATCAATGCCGCTCCTCCTGGAAAAATGGTAAAGAATTTGAACTTGCTGTCCGGTGGTGAGCAGGCATTTGTGGCGATCGCGCTTATTTTTGCCATGATCCGCGTCAATCCGTCCCCATTCTGTATTTTTGACGAGATTGAGGCGGCGCTGGATGAGGTCAATGTTACCAGAGTTGCAAATTATGTTAAGCGGTTTTCCAAGGAACTGCAGATCATTTTGATTTCCCACCGTCGGGGTATGATGGAAACTGCTGACACCTTGTATGGTGTTACTATGCCAAAGCGTGGGGTGTCCAAGGTGTTTACGCTGGATGTGGCGGCCGTAGTGGGGGATCGATCGGCAGCGGACCAGTTTACCCAGTAAGATACATATAGTAGGAATGGAGACAGCTATGGGATTTTTTGAAAAATTAAAAAACGGACTGACTAAGACCAAGAACGCTGTGTTTGGTCAGGTGGACAATGTACTGCGTGCTTTTGTAAAAGTAGATGAAGAACTGCTGGAAGAGCTGGAAGAACTGCTGATTTGCTCCGATATGGGTTATGAAACCGCAGAGGAAATCATCGATATCCTGCGGGAGCAGATCAAAGAGGAGCGTCTGAAAGAGCCCTCCGATGTGAAGGAGGCGCTGCAAAAAATCCTGCGGGAAAAGATTGGGCAGGGAGAGCCGCTCCATTTGGATACAACGCCCTCCGTTATCTTGGTAATCGGTGTCAACGGGGTGGGCAAAACCACTTCTATCGGAAAAATTGCGTCCAATCTGGTTTCCCAGGGAAAAAAAGTAGTAGTCGCTGCAGCGGATACCTTTCGGGCGGCTGCCATCGATCAGCTGCAGGTCTGGGCAGATCGGGCTGGGGCAGAACTCATTCGGCAAAACGAGGGGAGTGATCCGGCTGCGGTGGTATTTGACGCCGCCGCCGCCGCAAAGAAAAGGGGTGCTGATGTCCTCATTGTGGATACGGCAGGACGACTCCATAACAAGAAAAATCTTATGATGGAGCTTGCAAAGATCGACCGGGTGATCGACCGGGAGCTGCCGGGCGCTTCCAGAGAAACGCTGCTGATTTTGGATGCTACCACTGGCCAAAATGCGGTGGTCCAGGCCAGGGAATTCAAGGAGTCTGCCACTATCACCGGCCTTGTGCTTACGAAACTGGATGGTACGGCCAAAGGGGGCGCCGTGTTCAGTATCAAAAAGATGCTGGACATACCCATCAAATTTATCGGGGTGGGTGAGCAGATCGACGATATGCAGCCCTTTGATGGGGATATGTTTGTGTCCGCTCTGTTTGAAGCGTGAGACGCAAAAAGAAAGAAGTGAATGATTTGAAACGGATTTTGGCTTCCAGAAATAAAAAGAAAATTGCAGAGGTGGAAGCGCTGTTGGGTGGCGTAACGCTTTTGTCCTTGGATTCTATAGGATATGCGGGAGACATTGTAGAAGACGGGAACAGCTTTGCTGAGAATGCAGTCATCAAGGCATCAGTACCAGCGTGTATGGGATATGCAGGCATTGCAGACGATTCAGGACTTTGTGTAGACGCCCTGAATGGTGCGCCTGGAATTTATTCCGCTCGTTTTTCCGGAGAAAATGCCACAGATGCGGACAATAATGCGGCGCTTTTGCGTGTGCTTTCCGACGTGCCTGCTTCCCAGAGGGGCGGAGATTTTGTCTGCGTGATGGCGTATGTTTGTCCGGCGAAGCAAATGCCGCAGGAGCTACGAGAGCTGCTGACAGCTGCGGGCGCCGTTTTTTGTGACGCCTTTGCGTCAGAAAAGGCGGGGAAACCGCTTGCCGCGTTTACGGTAGAGGGCAGATGCAGAGGCCGTGTGCTGTCTATCCCACAGGGTGAAGACGGTTTTGGATATGACCCGCTTTTTTATATTGAACAGTATAAAAAAACCTTTGCGCAGCTTACGCCGGAAGAGAAAAACGCGATCAGCCACAGAGGCATGGCGATCGGCGCTTTTGCGTCTCTGGTACAAATCATACAGGATTGGGAGAAGGAACATGCTGACAAGTAAACAACGGGCCCGGCTGCGGGCCATGGCAAATGCGCTGGATACGATTTTTCAGGTGGGTAAGGGAGGGATTGAAGACGCCCTCGTAAAGGGAGTATCCGATGCGCTGGAGGCCAGAGAACTGATCAAGCTGCGGGTTTTGGATAACGCGGCTTACAGTGCCAGAGAAGCGGCGGATGCCCTTGCCCAGGCAACTGGGGCAGACGTGGTTTCTGTGATCGGAAGCAGGTTCGTGCTGTACCGTCCATCAGAAAATAACAAAACGATCATACTTTGATTATATTTTCCATGTATGATGAAAAGTAGAAAAATCGGTTTGTTTGGCGGTACATTTTCCCCGCCCCATAACGGGCATGTGCATTTTGCAAAACTGTTTATGGAAAAGGCGCATCTGGATCTTTTGTATATCATGCCGGCCGGTATTCCGCCGCACAAGGAAACAGATGCGTGGGGAACGGCGCAGGCGCGGCTGGATATGGCGCACCTGGCCTTTGATACGTTTGCGACTGTTTCTGATTATGAGATCCGGCAGGGTGGGAAATCCTATACGTATAAAACATTGGAGTATCTGCGAAAGCGACACCCGGAAGATCAGCTGTATCTGCTTGTAGGGGAAGACATGTTTCTATCTTTTGATACTTGGAAAAATCCAAATCTGATTTTTTCCATGGCGACAGTGGTATGCATGGGCAGAGAAAAAAATTTTAAAGAAAAATTTGAGACAGCTGGGGCAGCGTATGAAAAACGCTACGGCGGAAAGACAACGTATCTGACTGACGTCCCCCTTCCCATTTCCTCAACGGAAATTCGGAGGATGTGTGCGGCAGGGCAGGATATATCTCAATTGGTGCCTGCCCCGGTGCTTGGGTATATTATGAAACACGGACTATATAAATATGAATAGAGAAATTACAGATGAAATGCTGAATACCTTGCGGGAGCAGGTGCGGGAATACCTTACGGAAAAACGCTACGCCCACACCTTATCCGTGGAGTCAGAAACGGGGAAACTGGCAGCTCTGTTTTTGCCGGCAGAACAGAATTGTCTGCGGGCTGCGGCTCTTCTACATGACATCACGAAAAGGCTGAATTTGGAAAAACAGTTGCAATTATGTCAAAATTTTGGTATAATAGTCACAAATGATGAAACAAAGGCGCCGAAACTGCTCCATGCTAAGACGGCAGCAGCGGTGGTCAGCCGGGACTTTCCGCAGTTTGCAGACAATCGGGTGCTGTCAGGTATCCGATGGCATACTACAGGCAGGGCCGGTATGTCTTTGTTTGAGTCTATCGTATATTTGGCCGATTACATTGAACCTACACGTACGTTTGCGGACTGCGTGATGCTGCGTCAGTTTTTCTGGGAGAACATTTCTCTCGCTGCAGATGCGGACAGCCGTATGGAGGTGCTTCGGCAAACGATGGTGCTTTCTTTTGATATGACCATTCGACAGCTTCTTGCGGAGGGTGCATTGGTAGATCGAGACACGATAGAGGCGCGCAACTGGTTTTTATCTCCTGCGCTTTGAATATTTCGTACGAACGGAGCGAAAAAGTGCGTACATTTAAAAAGTTTATTCGAAAATTTTTACCCCGACTGGGGGCTTTTGTGCTTGCCGCGGCTTTTTGTCTGGGTTCTTATGCCGCCGCTGTATTTTTTCTGTATAAACCGGAGCGGGACGATGCATCCATCCCTTTTGACACATCTGCCCGGGATCCTATGGAGGAAGAGGATGAGACTCCGCCGGGCGATACGAAAGATACGCACTACAACTTTTTGGTGTTGGGGCATGACCGGGCTGCCAGCCTGACAGACGTGATCATTTTGATCAGTTATGACATAGAAAAGCAGAGTATTTCTATGATGCAGATTCCCAGAGACACCTACGTGGAGCTGGAGGATTACTCCTACCATAAAATTAACGGTGCGTACAATTATTTTGTATCCTCGGCACGTAAAAGCGGCAGCAGTAATCCGGAAAAGGATGGCTGCAGAGGCTTTGCATCCTTTTTGGAAACAAACCTATGCATAAAAATTCATTACTGCGCAGTGATGGATTTGGATGGGTTTGCCGGTATTGTCGAAGCCATTGGCGGAGTGGATATGTACGTGCCTCAGGATATGTATTATAGTGATCCGGGACAAAACTTATATATCAATCTGAAGGAAGGCTATCAGCATTTAAACGGAAAGACTGCGGAGCAGTTTGTCCGGTACAGAATGGGTTACGCCAATGCGGACATCGGCCGTGGCAATGCGCAGAAGCTGTTCATTGCGGCCTTTATCAAGAAACTGCAGAGCAGTATCAGCGATCTTTCTGTGCTCAAGGAACTTGCAGCAAATGTGATCACTTACGTGGATACAGACATTACTGTGAATGATATTTTTTATTTTGGGAAAAGCTTCCTAGGGCTGGGCACCGGAGAACGGGTAGACCTTGGAAATATCCGTATGATGACCATGCCCGGGTCCCCCAAATATCATAACGGAGCTTCCTACTATGTAATGAATAAAGCAGCCGTAGCAGATATTATCAATACAAACTTTAACATTTATGGCTTTGATATTTTAACCTCATTTGATCCCAGTCAGGTGTTTGTAGCGGAAGACAGTGCAGAAATCCGTAATTTGTACCTGGCAGACAAGGATACGGTCACAACAGATATTTATGATGCCGATAGCTTAAACAATCAGGGTGGTACAACGGAATGATATTGGACATATCCTAAGAGTCGGATTTCAATGCTTTTGTACCGCCGCCCTGCGGCAGAATGGAGATTACTATGAAAAAACGTATAATTGCAGGGCTATTGGCACTGCTGATGATTTTTACTCTCGTTTCGTGCAGCAAAAACTCCTCAGATAAAGACGAGGATCCGGATGTGGATGACGATCAGGTATCTGCTCCCAGCAGCGAGACCAAATATAATTTTTTGGTGCTGGGACACGACCGGGCTGCAAATCTTGCGGATGTAATTTTGCTTGTCAGCTTTGATACAGATGACGGTTCCCTCACGCTGATGCAAATCCCCAGAGATACCTTTGTGGATTATGGCGGAAGTCATTATAAAATCAATTCCATGTATGCGTCGGCCTACAATGATACAGACAAAGAAAAAAGCGAAAATCGGGATTTGGAGGCCGCGCGTGCTTTTGCTACGAAGTTAGAGGAAACGCTATGTGTGAAGATCCACTATGCTACAGTCATGGACTTAGACGGCTTTGGTGCAATAGTCGATGCCATCGGTGGAGTGGATATGTATGTGCCCTATGATATGGTGTATCGGGATCCAGAGCAGGGATTGAACATCAACCTGAAAGAAGGCCAGCAGATATTGGATGGGAAAAAGGCGGAGCAATTTATCCGTTACCGGAGCGGTTATGTTCAGGGTGATATAGGACGGGGAGATGCTCAAAAGCTGTTTATGGCAGCTTTTATCCAGTCCCTCAAAAATAATCTCAGCGTGGGCACTGTAAGTGAAATCGTGGACGCAGTGTATGAACACGTAGATACAGAACTTTCTGTTTCCGATATGATTTATTTCGGAAAAGAAGTACTTGGCTTGGAGCTTTCCAATGTAAACATGATGACGCTTCCAGGAGAGCCGAAAACCAGCGGAAATTCCGGCGCATCTTACTATGTTATGTGCCGGGAAGCGACCATCAATGCTATTGATGAATATTATAATATCTATGATTTTCCTGTAACGGATGATATTTTTGATAGAGACCAGGATTTCTGTAACACGACGGATCCTGAAATGAAAGAAGCGTATTTCACTGCAGCACAGGACTGCATTTCCAATAAGTATAATGGACAAAATATTACAGAGGGATCTATTGATATCGATCTTTTAAAATAATTGACAGAAGGGATGACTTTCTATGTCTGAAACGGAAAAAATGATGCCGGATTCTCAGATTCAGTTGAAAGAGGATCCGACCCCCAGGGATATTGCCGAATATATGGTGCGTGTACTGGATGCAAAACGGGGTCGGGATATTAAACTGCTGTATGTGGAAAATAGAACGATCATCGCAGATTATTTTGTGTTGTGTACGGGGGCCTCTGCTACGCAGGTCAGCTCTCTTTCGGATGAAGTGGAATATCGCCTGTCCGAGTATGGGATCGCGCCGCTTCATATTGAGGGAAAACGGGGAGACGGATGGATTCTTACGGATTATGGTTCTGTGCTACTGCATGTTTTCAGTGGGGAACAGCGGGACTTTTATAAGCTGGAAAAGCTTTATGATGAGGGAAGCGAGCAGGACATCAGCGGCTTGCTGACTGCAGACTGATGTATAGATAGTTTTGTATGGATAATCGACGATAAAGGGGCGAGACTGCTGTAATGAAGTATGATTTTAAACAAATAGAGAAAAAATGGCAGGAAAAGTGGGAAGCTGCCGGTGCATTCCATGCCCAGGATTTCAGCGAGAAACCAAAGTTTTATGCTTTGGTGGAATTCCCGTATCCCAGCGGGGCCGGAATGCATGTGGGTCATATTAAGGCATATATCGGTTTGGAGGTTGTTTCCAGGAAACGGCGGATGGAGGGTTATAACGTCCTGTTCCCCATTGGGTTTGACGCCTTTGGACTGCCTACAGAAAACTATGCTGTAAAAACTGGCATTCACCCAAGAAAAGTAACGGATGCCAATATAAAGAAGTTTACCCAGCAGCTTCAGCGCGTGGGCTTTTCTCTGGACTGGAGCCGGGTGATCGATACTACAGACGAAGCGTATTATAAATGGACCCAGTGGATTTTTTTGAAGATGCTGGATCATGGGCTTGTGTTCCGGGATAAGGCTCTTGTGAATTACTGCCCCAGCTGTAAAGTTGTTTTGTCCAACGAAGATTCCCAAGGCGGAAAATGCGATATCTGTCACAGCGATGTGGTGCAGAAATCAAAGGATGTATGGTACTTACGGATTACAGAATACGCCGACAAACTGCTGGAGGGATTGGAAGAAGTCGATTACCTGCCCAACGTGAAGCAGCAGCAGATCAACTGGATCGGCAGGTCCACAGGCGCTTTTGTAGATTTTTCCATTACGGACATAGAGGAGAAGCTCACCGTATATACAACCCGTCCCGATACGCTGTTTGGTGTTACCTTTATGGTTATGGCGCCGGAGCATCCTGTGATCGATGCCCACAGGAATCAGATCTCCAATATGGAGGAAATTGTGGCTTATCGGGCAGAATGCGCCAAAAAGACAGAGTTTGAACGGACTCAGTTAAACAAGGACAAAACAGGTGTACGTATCCAGGGACTGTCCGCCGTCAACCCGGTGAATGGAAAAGAGATTCCTATTTATATTTCTGATTACGTTATGATGGGCTACGGTACCGGTGCAATTATGGCCGTGCCTGCCCATGATCAGCGTGACTATGATTTTGCCAAGAAATTTGGGATCGAAATCATCGAAGTTATTCAGGGGGGAGACATTTCCAAAGAAGCCTATACCGGCGACGGAGAAATGATCAACTCCGGATTTTTGAACGGATATACTAACAAAAAGGATTCCATCAAAGAAGCAATTGCCCAGCTGGAAAAAATGGGTAAGGGCAAGGCCGGTGTCCAGTATAAGATGAAGGATTGGGCTTTTAACCGGCAGCGGTATTGGGGAGAACCGATTCCTGTCATTCACTGTGATAAGTGTGGGATCGTGGGTGTGCCATATGAGGAGCTGCCTTTGCGCCTGCCGGAAATGGAAAACTTTGCACCGGGGACAGAAGGCGAAAGTCCTCTGGCAAAAATTGCGTCCTTTGTAAACTGTACCTGTCCGAAATGCGGCGGAAAAGCCCGCCGGGAAACTGATACCATGCCCCAATGGGCAGGTTCTTCCTGGTATTTTCTGCGGTATATGGATCCCCATAATGATACATGTCTGGCAGATCCGAAGAAATTAGCATACTGGTCTCCCGTCGATTGGTACAACGGCGGCATGGAGCATGTGACCCGTCACATGATCTACTCCCGTTTCTGGCACCGTTTCCTGTATGATATCGGCGTCGTTCCTACCAAGGAGCCCTACGCAAAGCGTACGGCCCAGGGACTCATTTTGGGTCCGGACGGCGACAAAATGAGTAAGTCTAAGGGCAATGTAGTAGACCCCAACGATGTAGTGGACGAATATGGCGCAGATGTGCTGCGTCTGTACGTGCTCTTCATGGGAGATTATGAAAAAGCAGCGCCCTGGTCGGAAAAGAGTGTGAAGGGCTGCAAGCGTTTCCTGGAAAGAACAGTGGGGCTGATGGATCTGGTGCAGGGGAGGGGCGTAACCCCGGCATTGGAATCTTCTTTCCACAAGACTGTGAAAAAAGTTACCAGCGATATTGAAGAAATGAAGTTCAATACGGCTATTGCGGCTATGATGGCTCTGATCAATGAGATTTACGATGCTGGCACGCTCACAGTGGATGAAATGAAAACCTTTGCCAGCCTGCTTTGTCCATTTGCACCGCATATCAGTGAGGAAATCTGGGAGCAGTGCGGGGAAAAGGACCTTTTGTCTCTCTCTGCATGGCCCACCTTTGACGAGGCGAAAACCATAGACGACACCATTGAAATTGCTGTCCAGGTCTGCGGCAAGCTGCGGGCTACTATCCAAATTCCCAGAGAAGCGGACCAGAGTGCCGTTCTTGCTGCTGCCAAGGCGGATAGTAAAGTACAGGCTGCCCTGGAAGGAAAGACCATTGTAAAAGAAATTTATGTGCCTAGTAAAATTGTCAATATTGTTGCAAAGTGAGTTTCTTTTTAAAAATATCAAAATAATACTTGACAGAAAACTGGTTTTGCGATAAAATATAAAAGAAGTGTTCTCGCTTCAACGGCACAAGCGAAGGGAGGGAAACAGAATGGCAGAAATTAGAGTAAAAGAGAATGAAACTCTTGACAGTGCGCTCCGTCGCTTTAAGCGTCAGTGCCAGAGATCCGGTATCCAGGCCGAACTTCGCAAGAGAGAATGTTACGAAAAGCCCAGCGTAAAGAGAAAGAAAAAGTCTGAGGCAGCAAGAAAACGTAAATACAAATAATCAGGATGGGGCTGATCGCGTGGTACGATCGGTCCCTTTCGTTTTTATAGCTTTGCACTATCAAAAAAGGCTTTGTCCCAGCAAAAGGATAAAGGAAAGATAGGAGGATTCCCTCACCGTTGCTGATGCGGCACTCCCCCGGCTTTTATACAGTGAATCACATACAAGGGAAGGCTTTCCCCCTCTGACGGGGGAGAGACAATGAGACAATATTGAGAACTATCCTATCACCGCTAACACGCTCCCCTTTTTCGAGAGCTTTCCGTAATTTCCTTATATAGGGAGTTTTGACATCACCGTGGCGTTTTGCGGGGAACTACAGAGTGAGTGGATTTTTCCAAAGGTAAAAAACGCAAAGCGAGACATGTAGAGAATTTTTCCATCGTTCATTTGCTGGGACTGAGTCAATAAAAATAGCAGGGAGAAAATTTATGAAAATCGCAATACTGGATGCAAATACATTGGGCGAGGACATCGATCTTGCCTGCCTGCAGGTGATAGGACAGGTCATCGCTTATCCCGCTACTGCACCTGCCGAGGTGGCCGATCGCCTGCGGGATGTGGATTGTGTGATCGTAAACAAAGTGCGTATCGGGGAGAGTGTGTTGGCCCATGCAAACCGGCTGAAGCTCATTTGTGTGGCGGCTACCGGATATGACAATATTTGTCTGACTGATGTGAAGGCACGTGGAATCGCTGTATGCAATGTAGTTGGATATTCCACTCACAGCGTGGCCCAGCTTACCTTGTCTATGGTGCTGTCCCTGACGATGCATCTGCCAGCATACAATCGTTTTGTAGAAAGCGGCGCCTATTCCAGCAGCGGCGTAGCGAACTGTCTGGTACCAGTATACCATGAACTGGCAGGGAGAACATGGGGTATCGTAGGCTGCGGCAATATCGGCAGGCGAGTGGCAGCGGTGGCAGAAGCGATGGGCTGCAGGGTGATTGTATGCAAACGAA
>CANQWE010000046.1 GCA_947627475.1 uncultured Clostridia bacterium | reverse complement strand
TCCTTCCCTTTTCTGTGTTTTTGGTTCCTTTTGTCACATCACAAAAGGAACATCCTTTTCTCTTTCCCTTGGAAGAGGAATAGTCTTCCTTCCTCTTGGAAGAGGAGCAGCTTCGTTCCTGCTTCCCGAAGCAGGGGAACGGATGGTACTTTTCTCGCTTTGGAGAAAAGTACCCAAAAGCGCTTTTTGCGGATCGCACAGCGATCCGTAGGGCAAAGCCGGATTCCCGGCTTTGCGATTGCGTTCATTTTGTACAGACTTTTTGTCTGTCCTTGGATTGCAAGCCTGCAGTACTGTTGCCGGTCCGCAGACATTTTGAAGAGAAAACAACATAGCCTTTCTATAAATTTTCTACATACAGGATATAGCAAAAATTTCCACTGCCTATTTCCAAACAGTTTTCAACAGTCTCCTACAGGAAAAAGCCCTGGTACAGGTACATTTCCACAGAGTTTTCCACAGGCTGTGGATTGTTTTTGCGGAGAAACAAAAAAACAAATAGATGTTCACATTTTATTCAAAGCATACAAATTTTATGATAACAATAAAAAGGCGTACAAAACCCCCTTTTTCCAAGGGAGCAATTGACAGAAAGATGCGCCTGTGATAGAATGGACCGAGATAAAAAGCTGCCGGACAGCAGCTGCAAAACCATATTTCACAACAGTTTGGAAGGAAAATAACCATGGCAATGCGCATCACAGAAGTAGTTCCTTCCCCCAAGGGTTTTTGCGGGGAAGAATATGTCCGTTGGTTTGCACCAACGCTTTTTTTCGGGGATTATAAGGAGCCGGCTGAGACCTTTGCTGCATATGCAAAAAAAGGCTTGGACTTGGAAATCCTCCTGGCTGCCTCTCCGGCGGCCGAGACAGAGGGAATCTATCTCTTGACAGATCTCTCCTATGCCAAAGGGGAATATAAGCTGACAGCCGGGGAGGATGGAAGGATCCTCCTGCGCGCGGCAGATCGGGAAGGGATTCGCTATGGCCTTGCCACCCTCTTGCAGATGACAAAAAATGCCCAGGGCAAGCTGCAGGTGCAGGTGGGTACCGTGTGGGATCAGCCGGATTCTTCCTACAGAGGGCTGATGATCGACTGTGCCCGCAGCCGTCACGCACTGCCGCTGCTTTTGGAATATATAGACCTGTGCTGGCTGTACAAGGTGAAATATCTGCAGCTCCATTTCTCCGACGACGAGGCATATACGCTGCCTTCCAAGGTGTTCCCGGATGCTACCAGCCCGGATCGGTGTTATACCTACGCGGAAATCGAAACGCTGCGTGCGTATGCCAGGTCCAGAGACGTAGAGATTGTACCGGAAATCGATGCCCCCGGCCATGCTACCTATCTGCAGCAGAAATATCCCGCGGTTTTCGGGGATAAGGGCATCATTTGCTTCCATGAACATACCATCCGGGCTATGCAAAGCCTGTACCGGGAGCTGTGCGAGCTGTTTCCCGAGTCCCAGTATATCCACATCGGAGGCGATGAAGGACGTATGGGATGGTGGTTGGACTGCGACGAATGTATCCGATACGGCCGCTCGTTGGGATATAAAGAAGAAAATGAGGCGCCGGGTATTCCCGGTAGGGAATATGTGATGCTTCAGTATTTGGGCCGCTTTATTTCTGAGATGGCTCAAACTGTTTTGGACTGCGGCAAAAAGCCGATCGTGTGGGAAGGTTTTTCCAAATACGTCAATGATATGATCCCAAAGAATATCACCGTTATGGTATGGGACGGCAGCTTTCAGTCAGCCCAGTCCCTTCTCGAAAGCGGATTTTCCATTATCAACTGTTCCTGGATCCCCAATTATATCGTGACCCCTACCTGGTACTACGGCATCCGGGACTGCTATAACTGGGACGTATATTCCTTCGGATCTATTTCAGAACACTCTGCCTACTACCAAAATACCACCCGGATTTCCCCTACCAAGGCAGTACTGGGTGGTCAGCTGCACGCCTGGGGAGATACGGTGGAAAAGGCGTTTTCTTCATTGGAAGCAGGTCTTGCCGACGAGCAGATGAAAATCCGGCAGCGTCTGCCCTATATTATGGAGAATACATGGAACCGGGATAAGCAGCGCAGCTTTGACCAGATACGGGACGGGGCAGAGGCGGCTGACGAATTGTGCGGCCGGATTCTTGGAAAGTAGGCGCGAAAGCAGCGCGGAAAGGCAGATCCTATGTCTGCAAAAGAAAAGATTTTAGAAATTTTAGAAAAAAACCTGGGGGGCTTCGTATCTGGGGAGTTTTTGGCAGCGCAGTTAAAGGTTTCCCGAACCGCGGTATGGAAAGCCATCAATGCCCTGCGGGCAAAAGGATATCATATCCAGGGCATAACCAAATTGGGGTATGCCCTGGCAGAGGATACAGACCGGTTTACCGCCGCAGGGATCGGCGCCTGCCTTCCTCCTACCCTGCGGGAGCAGCTTACGATCCTTTCCTATAATACCTTGGATTCTAGCAATAATGAAGCCAAGCGGCAGTTGGCTGCAGGAGGGCTTGCTGACGGTCAGATGCTTTTGATTGCCACGGAGCAGCAAACTGCCGGTCGGGGCCGGCTGGGGCGCAGCTTTTATTCTCCACCTGGCACCGGTGTCTACATGAGCTTTGTCTTTTCTGCATCCGCTCCTCTGGCGGATGCGGTGGGGATTACCGGTGCGGCGGCGGTTGCGGTGGTGCGCGCGGTGCGCAGACTTACTGGAAAAGAAGCAAAAATTAAGTGGGTGAACGATGTCTTTTTAGAAGGGAAAAAGATCTGCGGGATTTTGACAGAAGCAGTTACCAGCCTGGAAAACAGCCGCGCCCAGCAAATTGTTGTGGGTATCGGCATCAACTGCGCCACGATGGATTTCCCGGAGGAGATCGCCGCTGTGGCGGGATCCCTGGGGGAGGGCAGTGTGCGCAGATGCGCTTTGTGCGCCGCTGTGACCCAGGAGCTGTGGGGCTTTAGCCAGCACCTTGCGCAGCGGCCATGGATGGACGAATACAGGGATGCGTCTCTGGTGCTTGGCCGGGAGATTTTGTGTATACAGGGAGAGCAAACCTTTAGAGCGGTGGCGCAGGCCATCGACGACCACGGTGGATTGGTGGTATGCTGTGCAGACGGATCCTCTAAGACCCTGCATTCCGGAGAAATCAGCATTCGCCTGGCAGGCAGGTAAGAAGAAGGATCTGACAGCACAAGAGGGAGAGGTAGTCTGCATGTATCCCTCCCCCCGCTTGGGAGCCGTGCTCCTTCGCATTACGCAAGGCGCCCCTGGCGAGCTGCGGCGAAAGAAGCCCCAGTGGAGGCTTGCAAAATCTGCACAGGCCTTGTGTAAGGTGGAAATCCAAAGCAAGGCTTTGCAGGATCTGCACAACAGCACTGTAGACTTGCAGTCCAAGGACAGCCTTTCAGTTTGCGCCAAACAAACGCGATCGCAAAGGGGGATCCGGCTTTGCCCCACGGATCGCGGTGCGATCTGTGGGGGGCACTTTTGGTGTACTTGCAAAGCAACGTACCCTTTTCCAGCGCTGAGGAAAAGTACCATCGTCCCCCTGCTATGGTAAGCAGGAAAGAGACTGCTCCTCTACCAAGAGGAAGGAAAGACTATGCCTTTTCCGTAAGGAAAAGAAGAGCCGTTCCTTTTGTACTGTGACAAAAGGAACCAAAAACACAGAAAAGGGAAGGGGAATCCCCCTTCCCTTTTCCATCCCTTCCCCTTTGACAGCAGAGGATAAGCAAACCTTTTGGTATACGCTGGAATTGCAGAAACTGCAAGACAGATAGGAAACAAAAAGAGAGAGAACAGAAAAGCAGAGACAAATAGAGCATACAGAGTTTGATAAGCTCCCAGGGCGGTGTCAGCGTAGCTGACGGGGGATTGTCAGGAATACAATCCATATACCGTTGCAGCAAAATGGAAGGAAACAACCCCTCAGTCGGCTTGCTCCCCTTAGAAAGGAGAGCCAAATAGTATAAACGTGCTGTGCAGACAGTTCCCTTTTCACAAGGGGAGCTGAACGGATGCAAGCCCTCCTGGCATTTCGTAAGCGAAATGCCACAGTGGGAGACTTTTATATAAATGGTGCAGTTCACAAGCAAAACACAACAGGTGGCTTTTTGTGTTTTTCCCTTTCCCTATAGGAAAAGGGAAACGTGAAAATCGTTTTCCATTGTATATGGCAGCCAAATCCAGGAGAAAACCGACAGAATTTGCCGGGCTTTTACATTTTCACTAAAAAAATATATAAATTCACGAAAAGAATCGCTAAAGTTCACAATCAATACTTACAGTTTTCATATATGGATGGTAGTATGCTATTGGAAGGGAAAAGTATCTTTCCCAAATCAAATACTGGTTAGGCAGATTGTGGAGTTAATTATGATGGACACATTGATAGATGAAGTAATACATAAGCGGATTGAAGAAGCTGCGGCAGCAGAGGATATTCCCCTGCTGCAAAAGCATTTGTCGGCAAACTATGATGAGCAGGTACACCGAGCCGTTTATAAAGCCTTGGGACAGATCGGAGGCCTCAAATGTTTGCGGATCCTGGTAGCTGCAGCGGCGGGAGAAACCTCCGATGCGACAAAAAGCGTCATTTTAGAGGCGCTGGCAGATGCTGTCTGTGCAAGGACCCCATTGCAGCAGTAAAAAAAATAATCAAAAAACCGTATTGCATTTTGCCGGTTTTGTGTTATACTATACATATACCGGAGAATAGATGCAGTCCTGCGGGGCTGCAGGGAAGGACATGGTTGTAACAATGAGAAAAAATGAAGAAAAACGCGTCAGCGTGATCAAAATTATCGCTATATCTGCAGGAGTTGCGCTGCTGATCGTCACGGTAGCGGCACTGCTCTATAAATTTTTCAAAAAATATTTCCGTATTTCTTTTGACTGCGGAGACTGTGATACTTGCTGTCAGGACTGCTTTGGGGATGAATTTGATCCCTTGTGCAGCTGCGATGAAGATTTCGCACCCGGATGCAGTATTTGCGACGAGAGCGACGCTGCTGACTGTGCAGAGTCTCAGGATCATGGAGACGCTGCAGAGGCGGATGAGGTATAATCGGGGGCTAAAGAGGCCCTGTCACAGGCAAGTGCGTTTTTGCATGTGAAAAATGGATACCTATGCGAAAGCGGACCTGTGAAGCGTCCGCTTTCTTTGTGTATGGAGAGGGTTTTATGAAACGAAAAAAGATTGCACTGGGGCTTTGCGTTCTGCTGATTCTGCCGCTTGCCGTATCGTGCGCAGGGGAACAGGCGGGGGATGGAGCGCAAACCTCCCGGCCGTCTACAGACTGGCACAACAAAATTGAATATGACGGTTCCTTTTATGTATCTCCAGAGATCAAGCTCCTTTATTCTATGGATAAGGGAAGTATAACCCTTTGGGATGACGGAGGAGAGGGCGACGTTTTGCAAACCCTTTCCTATAACACCACTGTGCCTGACGCTATGGAAAATCTGATCAGAACAGATGTAAATGGGGACGGATATGCAGATCTGCAGACGAAGTTCAGTGAGGAGCAGGGGCAGACCTGTTACAATTTGTGGCTTTGGAGCGAGCAGACGGGCCAATACCAGATCTGCGGGATGTATCGCTTGATAAAGAACCCCAACCCGGATCCGGAGGATGGAACTGTCAGCAGCCTGATTGAAACAGAAGCGTTCGGTACCATGCAGTCTACCTATCAGTTTACAGATGCGCTGGATTTGGAAACGATTTCCCAGGAAATCACAGATGCAGATTCTGTAGCTTCGACGATCGCTCTGGCTCTCACGGGAGACGCTGCCGTATCCCCGGCTGCAGGGCCAGCCCACATTGGGGGGGGAGAATACGCTGCCTATACGGTAGGCACGGGAACAGGTGGCAGCGGCGCCCATATTGCGTATACGCCGGATGCCGTTTGGTATATAGATAAAGGATGCCTGGGCATGTACCGTACGGTAGAGTGGAAGGAAGAGGCCTATGTGCTGGGTCGCTATATGGACGAAGCCGGCGAGGTGCAGGACTTGGCGCTTGCCTATACAGACGCTGCGCAGGAAATCGTTATTACTGCCCGGGAAAGCGGAATTTTCGGGGAACAGGACGCTATTCGGTATACGGTAGAAGCAGACGGTATACCTTTATGCAATTTATGTAAGACAGAGTCTGGCAGCTGGTACATTTCCACAGACGGCACTGCTTATTATGACTTTTCAAAGAGCGAGACAGGTGAAATAAGCGAATTTACATTTTCGCAAGGGACAATATAGGAGGACGCAGATGTTTATGAAAAAAATCAGTGAGGCAGAAAAAGCGGCCGCGAGAAAAAAAGTACAGGAAGTATTTGGAGAGAACCGTGAAATTACGGATAAGCCGCTGCGTCCGTTTATGCTGAAGTGGCTTTCTGCCTTTGCGCCGGATATGGAATACTACGATGCAAAAGCATTTTGTCTACCCCGACGGATGTATCAGAATAATTTATGGCATGCATTCAGCTTTCAGAAAACCGACTGTTATATGGGAGATTTGGCAAAGGAGGCCTTTACAGGGGGATTTCCCGGTATGTGCTATATTTTTTTGAATCGGGAGCTGCTTTTGTTTCAGATTCCGGATGGAGGGATCCTTACGCCGGAGCGGGTGTCTGCCTTTGACAGTATTATCGTAACGGACAAGGAATTTTCCTGCACGTATGTGCATACGGGAAAGGAAGATATGGGTCCCTATTTTAAGACAGCGGAAGGAATGGCCGATGCTTTTGTAGCAGCTGGAGAAGATGAGCCGGAGCCTGAGGAAGAAGGATTTACCGTGCCCGAAATAAATGACGAAGATCCTTTTGTCCAGT
This sequence comes from uncultured Clostridia bacterium, assembly GCA_947627475.1. Classification (GTDB taxonomy): domain Bacteria; phylum Bacillota; class Clostridia; order Oscillospirales; family CAG-272; genus Avispirillum. The sequence goes on along the minus strand of CANQWE010000046.1, from coordinate 10,641 downwards.
GACAAAAGGATCTTTTTGCAAAGGGAAGCGTTTCATAAATGCTATAGAACCGTTCAGCACGACAACCCCAAGAGATTTCAGGCAGGGAATAGCGGTCTTTCCTTTACCAGCATAGCTGGTGTTTCTCACCTTTGGTGTTTCCCTACGAAACGTAGCAGAAGAGAACTTGCAAAGTTTGTACAGACTTTGCAAGGTAGATGATAACCAAACGGCACTTTGCAGATCCTGCAAAAGTACTGCAGACTACCAGTCCGGAGCAGACTGGCAGTCTGCACCAAACAAACGCGATAGTAAAGCCGGGATCCGGCTTTGCCCCACGGATCGCAGCGCGATCCGAAAATGCACTTTTGGTGTACCCTTGAAGCAACATATCCTTTTCCTACGCTGCGGAAAAGTACCATACGCTCCCTTGCTCCCAGAGCAGGAAGAACCTGTTTCTTTTCCAAAGAAATGGAAAGAAAGAACTTTTTCCGTAAGGAAAAGAAGGAAGCTCCTTTGTGATGTGACAAAAGGAACCAAAAACACAGAAAAGGGAAGGGGATTCCCCTTCCCTTTTCCATCCCTTCCCCTTTGACAACAAAATTGGAACAACCTTTCCGGTATGCGCTGGAATTGCAGCAGCTGCAGGATAGATAGGAAACAAATAAGATAGAATAGTAAAGCAGAGACAAATAGAGCAATTATAAGCCCCCTTGTGGGGAGTTACGTAGCAACTCATGGGGAGTGTCAGCAAAGCCTGATTCCCTTAAGCCCCCCTTTTTTAAAGGGGGGAAGTCGCCAAAAGCGACGGGGGATTGAATCCATTTACCGCTGCAGCAAGATGGGAGGAAACAACCCCTCAGTCGGCGTTGCCGACAGCACCCCAGCGTCTCGAAGCGACTCTGGAGGAGTCGCCCCGCGTGCCGCATCACAGGGGAGCCATATAGTATAAACGTGCTGTGCAGACTTTGGCGTAAAATGGATAAAGGCATTGCAGGGCCTGCAAAGGTACTGGAGTCCCTCGGTCTGGTGCAGACAAAAAAGTTTGTATAAAACAAACGCGATCGCAAAGCCGGCTCCCTGGCTTTGCTTCAACGGATCGCAGCGCGATCCGAAAAAAGCATTTCTGGGTACTTTTGACGGGCCTGGCAAAAGTACCAACGTTTCCCCTGCTTCGAAGCAGGGCTCTCCCCTGAGCGCTGAGGGGAAGATAGAGAAGAACCTTCCTTTTTAGTTTCCCAGAGATTTTGTGGTCTTTACCATTACATCTTCTCCATAGCAGCGGAACATGTCGTCTACTTTCCTTGCATCCGGTTTAGGAGAGAGCAGGCTGACTACCGGCACCAAAATCAGTCCGCCTACCATGGCGAACACACCAGAGTAAAGGGAGTTTTTGAAGATCAGACTCAGAATACCGCCTTCCACCGTAAACACACCCATGGAAACAAGCATCTGTACAGTCATGAGACAGGAGGAGAACAGAAAACTCACGGCCACAGACGCCTTGGTAGCCTTCTTCCAGTACAGTCCATACAGGAAGGGCGCCAGGAAGGCCCCCGCCAGAGCACCCCAAGAAACCCCCATCATCTGGGCGATCATAGAAAAATTAAAGGTGTCCTTTAAAATGGCCAGCACCGCGGACACAATAATGAAAAACAGAATGAACAGGCGCAGGATCAGAAGCTGTGTCTTTTCCTGGGTATCCTTTTTACGCATGGGCAAAATCACGTCCAGAGTCAGCGTAGAGCTGGAGGTGAGCACCAGGCTGGACAGGGTAGACATAGACGCAGACAGCACCAGCACCATCACGATCGCAATAATCACACCTGGCATTTTGGAAAGCATGGTAGGAATAATGCTGTCCGTCATCAGTCTGCCGGATGCATCGTACAGAGCCGGACTGTCATACAGTCTGCCGAAGCCGCCCAGAAAGTAACATCCCCCCGCTACGATAATGGCAAATACCGTAGAAATGATGGTTCCTTTTTTAATGGCGTCCTCATTTTTAATGGAATAAAACTTGCCCACCATCTGAGGCAGCCCCCATGTACCAAGAGACGTGAGCAAAACGACGATTAACAGGTAAAAGGGCTGCGGTCCGATAAAGGAGCTGTATGCTCCCTCTAGGGCGCCGGCTTCCGGCGCCTGTACCTGGGACAAGGATACGATGGACTGACTCAGACCCCCGTTGTCTGCAAGGACAGCGGCTACTACCGCAACAATCCCCCCAAGCATAATGATCCCCTGAATAAAATCATTGATGGCGGTGGCCATATATCCGCCGAAAATCACGTACAGACCGGTAAGACCTGCCATTACCGCGATCACCACCCAGTAGGGAATGTCAAAGGCAATGTGGAACAGGCTGGAAAGGCCGTTATACAGGGAAGCGGTGTAGGGAATCAAAAAGACAAAAACAATAATGGAAGCGGCGATTTTCAGGGTACGTGAATCAAATCGTTTGCCGAAAAAGTCCGGCATGGTTTTGGTAGAAAGATGCTGGGTCATGACCCGGGTTCTCCGTCCCAGAATCACCCAGGCAAGCAGTGAGCCGATGAAGGCGTTTCCAAGACCGATCCAGGTAGACGCCAGACCGAAATTCCAGCCGAACTGTCCCGCATAGCCTACAAATACCACAGCGGAAAAATACGAGGTGCCGAAAGCAAAGGCAGACAGCCATGGGCCGACAGATCGGCCTCCCAGCACAAACCCGTTGACGTTTGTTGCGTGACGACGGCAGTACAGGCCGATCCCTGTCATTACGGCGAAGAAAATCAGCAGCAGTACTGCAGTGAGTATTTTTGTGAACATATGCCCCTCCGGTGCTTACTTTATTTCGTGGTTTGGGCTTCTACCAAACTGCCGCCGCAGTAAATACTGCGCAGCTTTGGCTTTTCGATTTTTCCCGTAGGATTTCTGGGAACATCGGCAAAAATGATTTTCCGGGGCCGTTTATACCGGGGCAGCTCGCGACAAAAGTCGTCGATTTCTTCCTCTGTGGCAGTGCATCCCGGCTTCAGTTCGATGACGGCGGCAGCGATTTCCCCAAGCCGGTCGTCCGGGAGGCCGATGACTGCCGCGTCTTTAATTTTTTCATTGGACCGGAGAAAGTCTTCAATCTGTACCGGGTAGATATTTTCGCCTCCGGTGATGATCACGTCTTTTTTTCGGTCTACCAGATAAATAAATCCGTCCTCGTCGCACCGGGCCATGTCCCCGGTCCAAAGCCAGCCGTCCCGGAGAATTTCCTGGGTGGCCGTAGGGTTTTTATAATAGCACTGCATTACGCCCGGTCCCTGGACGCACAGTTCGCCTATCTCTCCCTGGCCAACCGGCTTTCCTGCAGGATCTAAAACCTTGGCTTCCCACAAATATCCTGGAATGCCGATGGCGCCTACCTTGTGAATGTTTTCCACCCCAAGATGTACGCAGCCGGGGCCAATAGATTCCGACAGACCATAGTTGGTGTCGTACTGATGGTGGGGAAAAACCTCCATCCATCGTTTGATCATGCTGGGGGGGACGGGCTGGGCGCCGATATGCATCAGTCTCCATTGGGACAGCCGGTATTTTTCCAGCTTTATTTCACCCCGGTCGATGGCGTCCAGAATATCCTGAGCCCAAGGCACCAGCAGCCAAACAATGGTGGCTTTTTCCTGGCTCACTGTCTGCAGAATCCACTGGGGACTTACACCTCGTAGGAGGACAGCCCTGCTGCCGGATAGAAGACTTCCAAACCAGTGCATTTTTGCGCCTGTGTGGTAGAGAGGCGGGATACAAAGAAATACATCATCCCTTGTTTGGCCGTGGTGGGCCTGCTCAGTCCTGGCAGAATGGATAAGAGCCTTATGGATATGGAGAATGGCTTTAGGAAAGCCGGTGGTTCCGGAGGAAAAGTAGATGGCTGCTTCGTCATCTTCCGTTAGCTCGATAGCGGGCGCTGTTTTGGAGCAGTAGTTGAGGTATTTGCAGAAATCTTCGGCGCCGGCGGGAACTTCCTTTCCCACAAAGAAAACGGTGGAAAGACCACGCACACTGCCCTGGATTTGGGCCACCCGGTCTGTAAATTCCGGACCGTAGATCAGCGTGGTAGAGTCGGAGAGCTCCAGACAGTACTGTATTTCTTCTGCAGTGTAGCGGTAATTCATGGGAACAGCCAGTGCGCCAGTTTTCAGAATGCCAAAATAAATGGGCAGCCATTCCAGGCAGTTCATCAAAAGAATGGCGACCTTGTCTCCTCTTTTGATCCCCCTGGTCAGCAGCAGATTGGCAGCACGGTTGGCCTGCTGTTCAAATTGACGCCAGGTAATAGAACGGCGGTATTTTTCCCCTTCCGCCGTTTCAATCAGATTGTACTCCCGCCAGGATCTGGTTCGGCTGGGATGGTTTTCCGGATTAATTTCCACAAGGGCTTCTTCATCGGGATAAAGCCTTGCGTTCCGGTCCAGTAAATCTACAATGGTCATAAACTATACGTTCCTTCCTGCTTTTGACATATAAAAAGTCCTCATGAAGCAAACGCTTCATGAGGACGAATAAACCGCGGTACCACCTCAATTGCCCCGAAGGGCCTCTCACAAGCACGACACCGATGTGGTGCGTATGCCTTGGCGCATGGGTAACGGACGCCGATCCGTCGCCGCCTACTGGGACAAAAAACCTTTCAGCGCGAAACTCGCGGGATGTAATTCGCCTTTGCCATCCTGCCGCCTTGCACCATCCGGCGGCTCTCTGAGAGGAATACGGCCCAGGGTACTGATTCCCGGTCAATGTCTTTTTCATATACGAATGTATCTTATCACAAAGAAAAAGGTTTGTCAAGAGGGGGCGAAAAATATCTTTTTCTTCTTTTTTCGGTTTCCCCAAGGCACAGACACGACAAAGGCGAGATAGGATGAGAGAAAAACTCTCTCCACTGGCTTCACCAGGGCAGCTTCAATGCCCCCGACACACCATAGGTGTATCACCCCCCTTTACACAAGGGTGGCTTACGAAGCAGAAGCCTCCCTTGTTCGTATTTCAAAAATGAAACACCTGGCCGGTGGCGCAGCGACATAAAATATAAGCCTCCCCTTGTAGGAGAGGTGTGGCTGTAAGCGACGGAGGGGTGGTTTCTAGTCTTTCATCTGTTGTGCATGCCCGTGTTTATCTTCCTTTCTTTTTTTGTCGGTATGCCTGCATCAGTTCCTCGATTTTTACATGGGGATCCAGCAAGGTGGAGACAGAACTGCCAGTGTGCACGGAGTAGATGTAAAAGGAAATATATTTCAACAAATTCACTTCCCTGTACCAAGGGGCGGCAGTGACCGCCGGGCTTCTGTAGGAGGCGTTGGTGACGAATACCGCTTCCAGAAGTCCTGCCGCATAGGCCTGGTCAAATTTCTCTATGCCGCCGGTGAAAAATCCGAAAGTGACGCCTACAAACACGCGCTCCGCGCCGAATTCCTTAATCCGCCGGACAGAATCCAGCATGGAATCCCCCGAGGCGATGATGTCGTCAATGATCAGCACATCCTTGCCCGCCACATCCGGTCCGATATACTTATGGAGCTCCACGGGATTTTTTCCGTCCTGCACTATTTTTCCGTTTCTCCTTTTATAGAACATGCCCAGGTCTATGCCAAGCTCATTGGCATAGGCAAAATTTCGATTGATGCCTCCAAAGTCCGGGCTGACGACCACCATATGCTCCTCATCAAAGCATAGATTGTCAAAGCTGCGGCACAGGGCCTTAATGGTTTGATAGGTAGGCATCAGATTATCAAATCCCATGAAGGGCGTGGCGTTTTGCACCCGGCTGTCGTGAAGGTCGAAGGACATTACATTGGCCACGCCAATGGTTTCCAGATGCTGCAGTGCCACGGCGCAGTCCAGGGATTCTCTGGCCACACGCCTGTCCTGCCGGGCGCTGTACAGAAGGGGCGCAATCACGTTTACCCGGTCCGCCTTGCCGCCGATAGCAGAGATGGTTCGCACCAGATTTTGAAAATGATCGTCTGGAGACATGGCGTTTTCCCGGTCAAAAATGGTGTAGGTCTGGCTATAGTTTCCTACATCTACCAAAATATACACGTCTTTTCCACGGACGGATCTTTGCAGAACCGCCTTTGCATCTCCTGTGGCAAACCGGGGCAGGTCTACCGGCAAAATTTCGCAGGGGATTTCCCCGCAGACTGTCTGCAGGTAGGAGAGGATCCCTGCGGCCATCCATTCCATTCCCTGAAGGGGAAGCAGCGCAATCGCAGTTTGTTCCATATTTTATGCTCCATTCTTTCCTACGGTGGCCATGCTATTCCTGCTTTAGCAGTTTTACAATCCGTACAAAATTTTCCGGCGGATCACAGCGGAAGGTTACCTCTTTCCCCGTAGTCGGATGGACAAAGGAAAGCTCTGCCGCGTGGAGACACTGGCCGTGAAACAGGGCTGGATGCTTTTTTTCAAAAGGGGTTTGTACGCCCCCGTAAACGGGATCGCCCAATACAGGATGGCCGATGTAAGCCATGTGCACCCGAATTTGATGGGTCCGCCCTGTTTCCAGCTGCATCCGGCACAGGGTGTGTCCCGCGAGAGCACGCACCGGCGTATAGTGGGTGACGGCAGACCGTCCCCCATCCCGCAGCACCGCCATTTTTTTTCGGTCTGTCCGGTGTCTGCCGATGGGGGCGTCTACTGTACCCTCGTCCGAAACCCTCCCCCGGAGGATGGCGCTGTAGATCCGGTACATGGAGTGGTCTGCTAGCTGTGCGGCAAGGGACTGGTGGGCGGCGTTATTTTTTGCTACCGCAATCAGTCCGCTGGTGTCCCGATCAATCCGGTGCACGATTCCGGGACGGATGACGCCGTTGATATCGGACAGGCTGCCCCCTGCATGGTATAAGAGGGCGGAGACCAGGGTTCCCTCAGTATGCCCCGGCGCCGGGTGGACCACCATCCCCTGAGGCTTGTTTACCACTATGATATCGTCGTCTTCGTATACAATATCCAGGGGGATATTCTCCGGCAGCACCTCGCAGTCCTGCAGAGGGGGCAGGGAAACGGCGAATACATCCCCCTCTTCTACCCGCTGACTTTTGGATACCGCCGCCCCCGCTTTTGTTACGGCCCCTGCGTCCAGTAAATGCTGGACGGCGCTACGGGACATAGAAAGAGCGGCAGACAAAACCACATCCACCCGCCCGCCTGCCGACCCTGCCGGGACAGTTACGGTATGCTGCTCTGCTTCCCGCTCGTTCATGTGTCCGCCTCGCTGTCCGCAGAGGCATCTTTTGCTTTGCTTTCCTGCTTCTTTTTCTTACTTTGCGCTTCAGAAAGAATCAAATGCAGGATCAGCAGTACGCACCCAACGCATACAAACGCATCTGCTACATTGAATATGTATGGGAAGTGTATCAGTTCCACATCCACGAAGTCGATGACGGCGCCTCGCAGGACTCGGTCGATCATATTGCCTATGCCGCCTCCCAGAATCATGCCCAGAGACAGACGCGCCAGGATGCTTTCCGGCTTTTCCCGCCAGAGATAAAAGAGGATTGCGGCAATGGCAATCACAGATAAGATCATAAAGACCCACCGGTGCTCGGCTAAAATGCCGAAAGCGGCTCCCTTATTTTCTATGTATGTAAGGCGAAAAACGCCTCTGATTCCTTCTACAGAGGCGCCTTCACTGATATTTTGTACGACCAGAAACTTTGTGATCTGATCCAGAAAAACAGCCGCAGCCGCTATTACAAGACACAAAATCATATTTATGACAATGCCTTTCTGGGATTATTTTTCTTCTTTTTCTGTAAAGTCACGTAAATACTGCATATAGTCCGTTTCATCTGTGGAGGCGGAAACAGATTCTGTATCAAAGGGGTAAATCCTTTCCTCTGTCTCGTCTCCTCCAGTGAAAAAGTCATCATCTTCCTCCTCCGCTTCCGCTTCTGCTTCTTGGGGAGGGGACATTTCTTCCTGTTCTTCACGGGGCAAAGAGAGATCTGCTTCTTCCATCTGCTGAGGCGTTTCTTTCTGTGTTTCTTCCATCTCTTCCGCATTTTCCACCTTGGGAAAAATGCTGTCTTTGGGATATTCGGTAAACGCAGGCACATCTACTTGTGGTTCGCCAGCCTCTTCAAAGGTATTGACTGCGTCGGCTATCCCGCTGTAGTCCGGCTGGGCAGCAGGGGCCTGCGCGGCGCTGGCAATAGACTCGATCATTTCGATATGGCTGCTGTACAGATCAAAAAGCTGATCTTTGAAAGCCATAGCCTGGGCACGCATTACATCCATCACCTGCATCCGGTTTGCCACCTGTGCGTCCAAATCAGACACGATTTTTCCACACTCCGCCCGAGCATCATCCAGCAGTACGGCAGCCCGCTCTTTGGCATCCAGCATCATAGAAGCCGCTGCCTTTTTGGAGTCGGCGATATTTTGCCGCAGCGCGTCTTCTGCCTTGGAGAAGCTTTCGATCAGGTCCTCCGCCAAGCGGATGCGTTTTTCCAGCTCCACGATCCGTCCCTGGAGAAACTGATTTTTTGCTCCCAGGTTTTCAATGTAAACATCTACTGCTTCCGGATCATATCCCTTTTTTACCATAGGGAATCTCTGTGCGGAATCTGTGCTCATAACGCCACGCCCTTTCTGCCTGTCATTGATATTTTTTCGCTATAAGATGGAGCCTGCCCCGACTGGTAGGCTGCCCAATTTCGTCAATTTGAAATTTTCCGTATCCCCGCACGGACAAAATATCTCCTGGTTCTATGTGCCTGTCTGTTTCCTCTGCAGGGTCATAATTGATTTCCACCATACCCCGCAAAATCAGCGCAGCAGCGTCTTCCCGGGATACGTTGCAAAGGGCGCGTACCACCCCGTCTGCTCTGGGGGAGGCTACCGTCCCTCGGATGGGCACGTACTGCTGTCGGGGCACAAAGCCTCTGGGCAGGCGGCAGGGAGAGGCGGCCACTGTGTCCCGCCCGGCCTTTTTCAGCTCACTGATAAGATATGCGGCTCCCTTTGTCTGACAGAACAGCACGGCGTGAAAATCGTCCCATACTACAATGTCGCCTAAAATCTCCCGTTTTATACCAAGGGACATAAGAGATCCCAGCCAGTCCCGGTGGGAGAGGGCACGAAATCCGCTTCCCTCCAGAAGCAGGGGATGTACAAACGGGGACAACAGTCCCTCCTCACAGATTTTTTCTAATTTTTCGGGCAGCATATCATATGGATTGTCCACACAGGGATCCGCCGCCTCTTCCATGCCTGCCGCGGTCAAAAGGTCTAAATAGTATGCTTCTCTTTCCTGGGTAAAAAGCTGAGAGAGAGAGACGGGCAGGGGATCCTCTGCAAAAGACAGGATCCACGCCGGCAGATAAACTGCCATCCGCCGTGCGGCCCCAAGGCAGCCGCCCCAGAAAAAAATCTGGCCCGCGCGCTTTTCCCGCACAGCGCTGTCAAACAAAATACGCTGCTGACGGGGGGACAAAAAAGAGGATGCGACCGCAGAATGTTCCGCTCGGGCGGAAAGCTCCGCGCCTCTGGCAATCAGCAGCCGCTCTTCTTCAGTGATCCGGACGCTGCCGGGTATAGGGTTTTGTGTTGTCATAGGTTTGCCTTGCTTTGCCGTCGTTTTTGCGATTACAGAACAACCGCCGTCTCCCGTGCGGGAAAGTCCAGCGCGAGAGGCGGCAGCCGCTTCTATATCTGATTAGTATTCACCAAACTCGTCGGAGGTATTTTCCTGAGGTGCGCTTTGTACCTGCGCGCCTCTTTTTATGAGCTTTGCATCTCCCACATCTACATTGTTGGGAGTGATCACGTATGCATTGGTGGCGATTTTCTTCAGGGAACCATCGATGGAGTAAGCCACGCCGGACAAGAAGTCGATGAGACGACGAGCAGTTTCTTTATTGGTGCTCTCCAAGTTTAAAACGACCGTTCTTCTGGAAAGCAAATGATCCGCGATCTGTGCCACGCTGTCAAAGGATTCCGGCTTTACCACTTTCATTTCCAGCGCGCTTCCGGCAGTGCCGGAGAGGCTGATACCGCCGCCCATATTCATGCCGCCCAGTCCTGTTCCGGTTCCTGTACTGACGGAAGCACTGCTCATGGTATTGTCTGCAGGTGCATTCATGTCCTCCGGTTCTTCATAGGAGCCGAAGCTTTCAGAGTAGTATCCATCGTCATTATAAGCGTCATCGTACGCGTCTTCCGCGCCGCCCATTCTTTTTTTGATATTGTCAACGATGCCCATAAATTAACCTCCGGTTTGATTTCTATTCTATGTATTTGGCTGTGTTACAGGTAAATCCGCGGCCCGAAAATCGCGCTTCCGATCCGGACCATTGTTGCGCCCGCCTCTATGGCAGCTTCAAAGCTGTCACTCATACCCATAGATAATACAGACTCTATTCTATTATGCGGTTTTTTTCCGAAAATGTCAAGGTAAATTTCATATGTTTTACAAAAATATTTGTAATATTCGACTTTTTTACTGCAAATTGGCGCCATAGTCATCAGTCCGCGCAGACGAATACCGGGGATCTCCTCCAGCGCGTCTGTAAAGGTTTTTGTATCCTGCGGCAGAATTCCCGTTTTATTATCCTCCTTGTATTATAGAGTAGTAGTTTTTAGTGACCCTCTCCAAGGTCATGTGCTACACTGTAAGGGATGCTGTGG
>CANQWE010000045.1 GCA_947627475.1 uncultured Clostridia bacterium | reverse complement strand
CTTCGCTATACCTTTTTCCAACCGCCTGCCTTTCCACATCTCCCTCATTTTGGGGCTTGACTTTTAATAGTTAATCTGGCCGATATTGATTTCCGCCAAAATATCTGTTACAACGCCGGCAGCCTGGCTGCGCTTTCCGATTTCAGATGCCAGACGCAGGGAATCTACAGACTGGATCATATCCGCCTTGCCTACCACCTGCCGAACCTTATTTGTCTGCAGATGACCCAGGATATGCAGGGGTGCCTTGCCCCGGAGCTGGTCGTATTTTGCAAGAAATTCCTGCACCTTGTTCTCTCCTACAGCAGGCAGCCCCAGCTCATGGATGGCAAAGAGGATCTCCTGTGGGTCCACCGTTTTGGTGGCGGCCAGCAAGGTCACGTCTCCCTTTACGGAGCTGTCCCGCCGCGCCTTTGCGTTTTCTATTTTTTCCGTGATCCGCTTATAATTTTCCGATATGATATGCTTTCTTTCCTGGGTCATAACGTATCTCCTTTTCCTATATGCATCAGCCACTGAGCACCTTACCGTGATACAGCGCCCGTCCTTCTGTGATCAGATTTTCATGCTGGGCCAGCCATTGGTAACCCTGCGGCGGATCTTTTTCCGGGTTTGTTTCTGCAATGTAATATCCGTCGGTGACAATCAGGCTGGATATGGGCCGGAACGCCACGGTGGAACCGTCCAGCACATATACGCCGGTGATGCCGTCTACAATCCGGACGGCGGATACTGGAATCTGGAATCCGGTATATTCCGCGGTGAGAAAGCGGACCGTCTGTGTTCTGGAAAAGTCAAATCCTGCCGGCATCACCCTGGTAGTCAGGATAATGGCAAACCGCTCGCCGCCCTCCAAAATTTTGTATATCTCCATGTCCAGACGGTATTCTTCTCCGGCGCTGAAATATACGGTGCAGCTGCCGGCGTCCTTATAGGTGTCCAGATACTGCCGATCCAGAGTACATACCAAAAACCACTGGCTGTCGGTGACGATTTTTCCGGCTGCCCTGTCCTCCGGTACGGGAGCAGCCTGCAGCTGATCCATCAGTCCCTGGTAGGTCAGATCCGCGTCCATGAGAAAATCGGCGGTAAACACAGACTCATATCCGTCGCAGTCAGAATAATAATAGCCGCTGACAGGGGTCTCTATCGTCTCCAGGCAGGAGCCCAGTCCTGCCACAAGGGAATCCCGCTGGGCCTGGAGAGAGGCGATTTCGCTGCCAAAGTCTGTATCAAGGCCTGTGAGAATCATCCGTTTGTTTACCGCCTCCAGAAAGGCGGCCCGCTGCATACCCAAATCGGCTGCTTTGCCGTTGTCCCCGGCAGACCGAATCCTTGAAAGTATGGACACGATCTCTTCATCGATGGTTTGCGAATCCTTCAGGCCCTGGACGTCTCCGCCGGAACATTCCTGCAGCAGGGCGATCTTTTGGTCGATTTCTGCCACCTTGGCCCGGACATCTACGCTGCTTCCGGTATATAACCGGGCTGCCTGCGCGCCTTTGGAAAGGCGCCTGCCTTCGCTTACCATAGGAAATAATGTATTGTCCGCGCTGCTTGCAGCGGACAACAGAAGCGTTTGCTCGCTGCGAAAGATATATCCTCCGGTTTCGGTTGTTTTTTCTACGGTGGTTTCCGAGACGGGCTGGATCTCCACTTCTCTGGTAAAGGTTCTCCACAGGTGAAAGCCCAGGTAAAATACAAGGCAAACGGATAACAGAGCTCCTGCAACATACAGCCCAACCCGTTTTAAATACGCTGTATCCATGACGGCATCCTCCTTCCCGTATCTATTTTATGGTTTATTCTCCTGCCGCCAGACGAATCACCTGATCGTCGTCTCCGGCGGGCAGAGCCTGTACAATTTCCCCTTCCAGCTTTCTGCAGGTAAAAAGAAGAGACTGATTCCCCTTGTCCCCGGCTGCTGACAGCATGGTGAGAATTTTAGAAAGCCTGTCCGCATCGATTCTGGAAAAGCTTTCATCAAAAATTGCCGGCGGTGGGTCTCCCGGAAAGAGCACATTCAGCAGGGCATAGCGCAGACTGATATACGCGGCGTCCTGGGTACCTTTGGACAGATAATCCAGCTCTCTGGTTTTGTCCTGGGTGATCAGATGCATGGAAAAATCTCCTGCCACACCTACGGTAGGATACTTTCCGCCGGAAAACCTTCCCAGCAGGAGTCCGGCTTCGCTGACGATCCGGGGAAGCAGACCCTGACGCAGATTGTCCCCTGCAGCTTCCAAAATTTCCATAGCAGTGGTGATGCCATTGTAGCGTTTTTCAAGAAGGGACAGTTCCCCCTTTAGTCCGTCGATTTTCTCTGCCAACTCGGCGGGGGAAACAAACACGGCCCGCATCGCGCTGAGACTTTTTTCCATTTCTGTGTGCCGGATTTGCAGTCCTTCGGCGCTGCTCCGATTAAAGCCTGCGTCCCTGCGGGCTTTTTCCGCGTCCCCTCGGGTATAGCCGGCCGCGATCTGCCCGGCTTCTGTGGACAAAGCCTGCCCGGCTTCTTCTGTAATTTCCGCCTGCACGACAGGATCCAGTACGTCTGCAAAGGTAGACAGCCTGCCTGCGACAGTATGATATGCCTGGCGTAGACGAGTCTGCTCACCTATGAGATTTTTTGCAGCAGCCAGGGCGCTCTCTGTAAGGATATCCGTGTCCGGCACTTCCTCGGTAAACTGGGCGGCCAGGGCGCGCAGCTTTTGGATATCCTTCTCTAACTGGGCCTCTTTTTCAGCGATTTCTGTTTCCAAAACCCTGTATTCCGAATCAGCGGCGGTCCGCTGCCGGGATAGATGGATCCGCTCTTCGATCACGTCTCCCAGGGCGTCCGGATCGGATACGCCCCACTCCTGTAAAATGGAGTGATATTTCTCCAGTCGGGACAGACTGCGGGCAAAGGCTACAATGCCGCAAATCGCAGCAATTCCTGCAAAAACGACTGCCCCAATGGAAAGATATGTATCTACGCTGCGTAGAAAAAAAGCAGCGCAGCCGCTGACAGCGGTCAAAATAAACAGGATCAGCGATACGGCAAAGGCACTTTTTCTGCCTTTAATCGCCGCGGCCGCGGCTTTTTGCTGTCCTCTGGCCGCTTCCTCTGCATCCGGCGTCATTTCCGGGGGGAGGGCGTCGTCAATGGCGGCCAGGGACCGGCGCATGGCGCGCAGTTGATTTTCCCAGCTCTGTCGCCCATCGGACAGCCGTTCCATGGTCTGTATTTTTTCCCCAATGTCCCCATAAGGGGTAAAGGTATCCAGCTGGGCCTCCAGCTGATCTGCCTCTGCCTTGCAGGCAAGCGCGGCGTCCAGCCGGGCCTTTCGCTGCAGCTTGTCGTAAGCCTGAGCATAGGAGGAAAGCTGCTGGCCTTTCTTTTTGCGGTCTTCAATCAGCGCGGCGCTGTCCGCAAGGGCGCTTTCCAGAGCGATGATTTCGGCACTTTTCCTCGATTCCGCATCCCGCATCCCTTCCAGACGCCGCAGCTCTTGACGCAGCAGATAAATTTGGCCGCCTGCGCCGTTTTTGTGAAGCAGTGCCTTTCTCTCTTTGTCAAGTACCGCGGCTGCTTTTCGGGAATTGAGCCCTTCCTCCCCGGAGAGAAGGATATTTTCAATGGCTTCTGTCATACCGGTTCCGTCGATGGTGTTGTCCCCTAACTGCCGCACAAATACAGAGTTGCAGAACATCTGCTCTGTCATACCCAGCAGCACCTCTCCGGGAACCTCCCCCCGAAAACACCGTTCTCCGGTAGACTGGTTTATTACTACCAGCCGCTCCTGCAGATTGCTCCGCCCTCCGTCTCCTACAGGCACGTACATCTCCCGTTCGATCTGGTAGTCCCCCTTCCCGGTGGAAAGGAGCATAGTGCCGGCGGCGCAGCCGGTGTCCCAGTTGGCGTATTTTTTTCTTTCAGGGATTTCTCCCTCTGTGCATTTACCGGACAGCCCGTACAGCATAAATTTGATAAACATGGCCACAGAGCTTTTTCCGGATTCGTTGGCGCCTTCAAAAATGTTCAGCCCAGGCGTCAGCACAATATCCCTGTCCTTCAGCGGCCCGAAGGACGTTATATGAATCGACTTAATATACATATTTTTCTCGCCTTTCTATCCTGTCACTGAGAGGGCAGCTCCTTTCCGGACAGGGCCGCCATGGCAAACCGCAGGGCACTACGGCCTGTTTCCCGCTCTGCAGGATCGGCACTTTCCAGCTTTGGAAGCAGCAGTCGGTAAACCTCTCCCCGCATACCCTGGTCGTTTTGCAAAGCGGACGCGTTCCATGTAGGTACGGTATCGTCCCGGATTTCCAAATGTGCCAAGTCGGTTCCCAAAGCAGTAAGGGCTGCCGTGTCGATGGACAGGCTGGGATCTACCGTTCCTTGTAAAGTGATCCGTAAAAGCGTGTCTTCTCCAAAGCCCGCGTCCAGAAGCAGCGCGCCCAGGGCGGATGTAACCTCAGACTGCTCTGCAGCGCCGTCCAGCTGCAGGGTACGCTGCGCATAAATCTTGCGGCAGAAACGGATGCGCTTCCAATCCAGCGCTGCCGCTTCTCCTTCTTTTTCCAGGGTGACCAGCACGGCGCCTTTGATCCCTGTCTCTCCAAAGTCCCGTCCTTCCGGACAGCCGCAGTATGCGCCCGGAACAGTCAAGGCAGCGGTGGCATTTTCCGGATTGTGAAAATGACCCAGGGCGCAGTAATCTGCACCGAAGGTCTCCAGCACGCCGGCAGGCAGCGGGCCATAGGCACTGATGGGAGACGTGGCGTCTCCGTGGGCACAGAGGATGTTCAGTCTTGTGGGATCTTCTACAGCTTTTCCTTCCAGGGGGCATGTCCGCAGGGATGCGCTTTCAAATGCATATCCATATACACAGCAGTTCAGACGGTCAAAGGAAAAGCGAGACAGCGCTGCACTTGTAAATACAAAAACATTGTCCGGGAAAATTCCTTTTTTCCAGATGCTTTTCTCGTCTGCCGGGTCATGATTGCCCGGCGCGATGACTACCGGACATGAAAGCGAAGCAAACTCCCGGCAAAGCAGGGCGATGGTGTCCCGGGTTACATAAACTTTATCAAACAGATCTCCGGCAATCAGCACAAGGTCTACGGCCTGCTGCCGGGCGTAGGCAATCATATCAGAAAAAGCAGCGCGCAGCTCGCTGCGCCGCTGCCGGGCGGCATCCGGGGACAGCCCCGCAAAGGGGCTGTCCAGATGGATATCGCCGGTATGGAGTATTTTCATGGGATGCGCTCCCTTTCTGTATATTGGTATAATAGTATCAGTATACCACGACGGAGCGGGTATTGCAACGGACAAACTGTGAATTTCTCATACCTCACCTGGCGCCCTGAGAGCGCCCTCCAATTCCAGAAGCTGCCGCTTGATAGGCGCCCCGTCCGGGCCGCCGTACCCGCCCAGATCTTTTGCGCCTACCACCCGGTGACAGGGAACAAACAGCCACAGCGGATTGTTGCGCAGTGCGGTGCCTACCGCCCTGGCCGCCCGAGGATAGCCTGCCAGGGCAGCCAGGTCTCCGTAGGTTACCGTGGTGCCGTAGGGAATCTGCCTCAGCGCCTTCCATACCTTCCTTTGAAATTCTGTGCCCTGCAGCCGCAGGGGCAAGTCAAAGGCTTTGCGTTTCCCTGCAAAATACTCCTGCAGCTCCAGGGCACAGCGGCGGCACAGAGAATCAGGATTCTCTTCCAAACTGGAGCAGATGCCATCCTTTTCCAGGTGTACCCCGCAGATCGCCTCTCCATCGGACAAAATCCACAGAGGGCCAATGGGGCAGTCTATATACAAATACGTATACATATTTATCCTTTCTTTTTTCATAGGGGAGCACACGGCGAATTGATTTATCTAAAGCCTGCCCTTTTAGGCAGCACCCGATGCGGAATAAGAATACTTTAAGCCTCCCCTTAATAAGGGGAGGTGGCACGGCGTAGCCGTGACGGAGGGGTTGATTTTTAAAAAAGGATCATATACCCCCTGCTTTGGCAAGGACTCCTTCGTCAGATACGGTGACGAAGCTATAAAAATAAGCTTCCCAGCCGGTAGGTCAGCGCAGATAATATCCACGCTGCAGCCATCTGCAGCGCCGCCGCGCCTGCAGTCCACAGTCGGCTTTTCGTTTCGCTGCGGATCGTGGCCAGCGCTGCCGCACAGGGGATATAAAGCAGCACGAATACCATCAGAGCGTACGCGTTTGCCGGGCCGAACCCCCACACCCCCAGAGATGCACGGAGCGCGCCCATTCCGGCGGCGGAAGAAATGTTTGTAATGCCCAGCAGTACCGCCAGGGAAGAAACCACCACTTCCTTTGCGGCGACCCCGGCGATCAGCGCTACGGCGATCTGCCATATCCCCAGTCCGCAGGGGACAAGCAGGGGCGCAATCCTTTTCCCGATCCATGCGGCAAAGCTGTCCTCCATGGAAACCACGAATCCCCCAGGACCCACATGAAGCAAAGTCCACAGCAGGATCGAGGCAAGAAAAATTGTGGTGCCTGCCCGGGTGAGATAATCCCGTATTTTCTCCCAAACATACAAAATGACGGTCCGTGGAGCAGGAGCTTTGTAGTCTGGCAGCTCCAGCAAAAGAGGCGCCTGCGTTTCTTTTCCCCCCAGGTTTTTGGTACATCGGGCCACCACAACAGCAGTAAGCAGTCCAACTCCATACATGGACAGGGCGGCCAGAGGCGCATATTTCCCAAAAAACGCGCCGGCAAGAAGAATATACACAGGAAGCCGGGCGCTGCAGGACATGAAAGGAGTGATCAAAGTTACCCGCAGACGATCCCGGCGTGTTTCCAGGGTGCGGCTTGCCATGACGGCAGGAACCGTACAGCCAAGTCCAAGCAGCATCGGGAGAAACGCCCTGCCGGACAGTCCCAGAGACCCCATGATCCCGTCCATAATATAAGCGACTCTTGCCATATATCCGCTGTCCTCCAGCAGGGACAGAGCAAAAAACAAAAGAATGATGTTTGGCAGAAAGGTGAGGATGCTGCCTACGCCGGATAAAATTCCGTCTGTAATAAGGGAGGTGAGCCATGGCACCGTATGTATGGCGTCCAACCCCTGCCGGGCAGCGGTACACAGCTGGTCCACTCCTACTTCCAAAGGGAGCTTTGCAAGATCCCCCAGGGAAAAGGTCAGAAAAAACACTGCCGTCATGATTATCAGAAAGATCCCACTTCCCCAAACGGGATGGAGCAGTACGGCGTCCACACGGTCGGTAAAGCCCTCCCTCCGCCGCCCCGTGAGGCAGGCTGCCACAACTGCCTCGATCCAGGCAAACCGCTCCTTTTCCTCCATACGGGAAAAGGCCGCCGCCGGGCGCTGCCCTGCTGCGATCGCCCAGAGCGTCTTTTCCATCAAAGCATAGATTCCCTCGCGCCTGCGGGCGCAGACAGGCACCACGGGAACCCCCAAAAGCCGGGATAACCGTTCCACGTCCAGTCGCTGTCCCCGCTTTTTCAATAGGTCCATCATGTTGAGAGCCAGCACCACAGGACGTCCCGATTCTATCAGCTGAAGCGTCAGATACAGGCTGCGGGACAGACAGGAGGCGTCCGCCACGTCGACGATCCCATCGGCCTCTTCGGATAGCAGAAACTGGCGGGAGAGGCGCTCTTCTATAGTATAGGAGGAAAGGGAATAGATCCCCGGCAGATCCACCAGCGTATGCTGCTGTCCTTTGCAGGTATAGGTGCCTTCCTTCTTTTCTACGGTGACCCCGGGCCAGTTTGCCACCTTCAGGGAAGCGCCGGTGTACGCGTTGAACAAAGTAGTTTTACCGCAGTTGGGATTGCCTGCAAATACGATCGTCATATGGTTTTTCCTCCGACGATCCCCTTTGCTGCTTCTGCTCCCAGCGCGTACCGGGCGCCTCGGCAGCGGATCACCATCGTACCGGCCCGCTTTTTAAATAGAACCCGAATCCGGCATCCCGGGACAATCCCCAACGCCAGCAGCCGATGGCCAAGACTTTCTTCCAGTCGGATCCCCCAAACGGTAAAATCTTCCCCTGCCCGGCAGTCCGACAGCCGCTCTTTCATCCTCATTTCTTACTATCCTCCATTATACCGGGACCCCCGTCCTTTGTCAACGCACGGGTCTCTCAGTTTTTTTGTATTGATTGTACAGAAAATTCTGTGTATAATATATATGAGTAAAAAGGTCCAAAAAATATCCAGAACAGGAAAGCGTGAATATAAAATGCAAAATCATATTTCTGCTGAAATCATCTCCGTGGGGACAGAGCTGCTTCTCGGGGATATCACCAATACAAATACCGCATATCTGGCCCGCCGCCTGGCCGTACTGGGTATCCCGCTTTACCGTCAAACGGTGGTGGGAGACAATGACACCCGCCTGACCCAGGCGCTGCAGGAAGCATACAACCGCAGTGAACTGGTAATCCTCACGGGAGGCCTTGGTCCTACCTGCGATGATATCACCAAGGAAACGGTGGCACAGTATTTTTCCCTGCCCCTGGAAGAGGACGCGCCTACCCGGGCGGCCATCGAATCCTATTTTCATGCAAAGGGCCGCTCTTTTACAGAGAACAATTATAAGCAGTGTCTGGTGCCGGCGGGGGCCACGGTGTTTACCAACAGCTGGGGAACCGCGCCGGGAATCGGTATCGAACAGGACGGGAAATATGCTGTGTTGCTGCCTGGCCCGCCCCATGAGCTGAAGCTGATGTTTGAAGAAACGGTAATGCCGTGGCTTTCCCGTCTGTCCCCCGATACCCTGTATTCCCTAAACCTGCATTTAACAGGTATCGGGGAAGGAAAAGCGGAATCTGTGCTCAGGGAAATGATGGATAGCGGGGAAAATCCCACCATTGCCCCCTATGCAGGGGAAGACGATGTGCGTATCCGTATCACTGCCCGGGCAGAAAGTGAAGAGCAGGCAAAAGAAATGTGTACCGCTGCGGCGGAAAAGATCCGGGAAACGGCTGTGGGAAAATACATTTTTGCCTGTACGGATACGCCGGAGGCGGCTGCGGCAGTGGTAGAACATACCCTGCTCTCTGTTTTTTCCAAGCATGGCTTAACCTTTGGTGCAGCGGAATCCTGTACCGGCGGCATGGTCTGTGAGCGGATCACTGCGCTGCCCGGCGCGTCGGCTGTACTGCAGGGAGGAATCGTCTCCTACGCCAATACGGTAAAGACGGGCGTTCTGGGCGTTTCCCAGGAAATTTTGGATACCTATGGCGCCGTATCGGAACCCTGTGCGGCGCAGATGGCCGTAGGAGCGGCCGCACAGCTTGGATGTGATATTGCTGTGGCAATCACAGGAATCGCCGGACCGGACGGAGGCACGGCCGAAAAGCCGGTAGGCACCGTATGCTTTGCTGTGGCTTGTAGTGGATCGTTAGGCGGGCAGTTGCACACCTATACGGAGCATTACCGCAGCGGTCTGACCAGAGAACGGATCCGACGTCTGGCTTCCGGCCGGGCCATGCAGATGGCGATTGCCGCGGCAAAGGAAGTGGGAGCACGTCAGGCATGAAATATTTAGAAAAGATCCATTCCCTGGAGGATCTGCAGGGGCTGCGCCCGGATCAGCTGGATGCCCTTGCGGCAGAGATCCGGGAGAAAATTCTGTCTTGCGTATCAGAGTCGGAGGGACATTTGGCGTCCAATTTGGGAATGGTGGAGGCTACCATCGCTCTGCACCGGGTATTTGACAGTCCGAGGGATGCCATCGTATTTGACGTGGGCCACCAGGCTTACACCCACAAGCTGCTCACCGGCCGGTATGATGTCTTTGACACAATCCGGCAGTTTGGAGGAATATCCGGATTTACCAACCGGGAGGAAAGCGTGCATGATATGCTTACCGCCGGCCACAGCGGCAGCGCGCTGCCTGCCGCTCTAGGTATCGCCCGGGCCGCGGCCATGGAGGGATCGGACCGGTACGCGGTAGCTGTTGTGGGAGACGGATCCTTTACCAACGGCATGGTATATGAAACCCTCAACTGCTGTGCAGACGAGGGACTGCGGCTGATTATACTGCTCAACGACAACGAGATGTCTATTTCCAAAAATGTGGGGGGCATGTCTAAGCATTTTTCCCGGCTGCGTACCTCCCGCAGATATTTTTCTTTCAAGCGGCGGCTTCAGGCGGTACTCCGCAGACTTCCCTATATAGGCGAGGGGCTGATCATGGGGGCCTATCATACAAAAGAATTTTTTAAGCGTCATATTATGAAAACCAACCTGTTTGAAAATATGGGGCTGTATTATTTGGGTCCTGTGGACGGCAATGACGAGAAGAAAATTGAACTGCTGCTCCGGGAAGCCAAAACGAAAGACCGTTGCACCCTGATCCACATGGTTACGCTAAAGGGAAAAGGCTATGCGCCTGCAGAAGAGCATCCGGCTCAGTACCACTTTGCCGGTGGGTTTGACCCAGCCAAAGGAGTATGTACCCCGCCGCGGCGCACGTTTTCCTCTGTGTTCGGCAGCCATTTGTGCGCGCTGGCCCTGGACAATCCCCGCATTGCAGCGATAACAGCCGCCATGGATAAAGGAACGGGCCTTACCAACTTTAAATATATGTTCCCAAACCGTTTTTTTGATATGGGTATTGCAGAGGAAGCTGCTGCCACCTTTACGGCTGGCCTCTCCATCGGAGGCGGCGTGCCGGTGTATGCGGTGTACTCCACATTCCTGCAGCGGGCGTTTGACCAGCTGTGCGAGGATATAGCCATGCAGAATATCCACGCGGTGATCGCCATCGACCGGGCAGGCATCGTTCCCGGAGATGGGATCACCCATCAGGGGATTTTTGATGTGTCTCTGCTCTCCTCCATCCCCGGGGTCACTTTATATGCCCCGGAAACCTATGAGGAGCTGAAGGTGTGTCTAGAGCGGTGCGTATCCGGCCAGGGGCTCTGCGCGCTCCGGTATCCCAAGGGGGAGGAAGAAGACTATGACCGATCCGGGTTTGTGCCGGCAGAGTCGAACATAGCCGTATCCGGCGGAAAGGGGGCTGCAGATGCGGTGATCCTTACATACGGACGCCTGACCCGGCATGCTGCCCTGGCTGCCCGGCAGTTGACGGACACCTATAAGGTGCGGATTGTGAAACTTTTGCAGGTGCTTCCTCTAAAGCTGGAAGCCATCGCGTCCCTCTGCGAGGACACGGAGATCGTATATGTTTTGGAGGAGGGGGTGCGCAGTGGCGGTGTAGGAGAAGCGGTGGCCGCGTATTTTGCCCGGAATGAAAAATTGCCCCCGGTACATATCCGCTGTATAGAGGGCTTTCTGCCCCATGGAAATATGGAAAGCCTCTTTCGCCTGTGCGGTTTTCTTCCAGAGCAGATCGCCGCAGAAATTTCCGGGATTTTGCAGGATTGAAACATGTTTTTTGCATGAATGTGTTTGGCCGCGTTTCTTTGTATGCAATTTTGCATGATTTCTATTGACAAAATGCAAAATTTGGATTATACTAAAATATATTATAAAATGGGACGGAGGGTATACTGTGCAGAAAGAGACAAAAAAGAAAAAGCGGTTTCACGATGTGAACGGGGATCGGGACGGGAAAATCGAATTTTCAGAAGTGACCAATCTGATCGAACAAAGCGTACATCATTATTCCCTGCAGGATCGAGAAACGCCGTATCTGTACCGGCAGCTGTACAGCTATGACGCAGTTCCCCGGGTATCCTTCAACCACCGGTATGTGCCTATGAGTATGCCGGAGGAAATCTGGATCACGGACACCACCTTCCGAGACGGGCAGCAGTCCCGGGCTCCCTTTACGGTAGACCAGATTGTAGACCTCTTTACCATGATGCACAGACTGGGCGGACCGAAGGGGATCATTCGGCAGACAGAATTTTTCGTATATACCAAAAAGGACAGGGAGGCACTGGCCCGCTGTATGGATCTGGGATATACATTTCCTGAGATCACCAGCTGGATCCGGGCGTCCACTGAGGACTTTCAGCTGGTAAAGAGCTTGGGCATCAAGGAGACCGGCGTTCTGGTATCCTGCAGCGATTACCATATTTACAACAAAATGGGCCTGACCAGGGCCAAGGCTATGGACAAATACCTGGGCGTTGTCCAGGAAATTTTGGATATGGGGATCCGTCCCCGGTGCCACTTTGAGGATATTACAAGAGCGGACTTTTATGGATTTGTGGTGCCCTTTGCAAACGAACTGCGCAAGCTTGGCGAGGAGGCGGGAATTCCGGTAAAAATCCGGGCCTGCGACACTATGGGCTATGGCGTCACCTATCACGGCGCCGCGCTTCCCAGAAGCGTTTCCGGTATCATTTACGGCCTGATGCATTATGCGGGCATCGATTCGTCTATGCTGGAATGGCACGGACACAACGACTTTTACAAGGTGGTCCCCAATGCGGCTACCGCGTGGTTGTACGGCGCGTCCAGTGTCAACTGCTCTCTGCTGGGAATCGGGGAGCGCACCGGCAACTGCCCTCTGGAAGCAATGGTGATGGAATACGCGTCCCTGCGGGGAACGCTGGACGGCATGGACCCCACTGTCATAACAGAGATCGCACGGTACTTTGAGCATGAGATCGGATATGAAATCCCGCCCCGCACGCCTTTTGTAGGCCATGATTTTAACGTCACCCGGGCTGGGATCCACGCAGACGGTCTGCTCAAGGATGAAGAAATTTACAATATATTTAATACACAGCTGATTTTGAATCGGCCGGCATCTGTTGCCATTGACGCCCACAGCGGTCTTGCGGGGATCGCCCACTGGCTGAACGCCCAGCTGGAGGAAAAGGGAATCGATAAGACCTACGGCAAGCGCAGCAGTGCGGTGATAAAGATCAAAGAGATGGTGGACGCCCAGTATGCGGAGGGCAGAAATACTACTATGAGCGATGAAGAGCTCTGTGCCATGGTACGGGAGGTAATCCCGGTGTTGGCGGATCGGTTTTAATGGCTATATGGGAGCGACTTCCAGAAATTTTCTGAAAAAAGAAAATATCTATTGCATTTTCTCCTTTGTCGTGCTATAATACATAGGCGTTCTATCTGAACAGATTATTTTTGTTTGTATATAGAGAAAGGTAAGGAGAAGAAAATGACAACAGCGCAGCTTGTAATTGGCATTATTCTGATCGTTTTTGCTGTTTTTTTGGTAATCGCAGTTTTGATGCAGCAGGGTAAGGCGCACAACCTGTCCGGAACCATTGCCGGCGGTGCGGAGACCTTTTTCGGGAAATCCAAAGCGCAGACGATGAATAAGAAGCTTTCTATTTTGACAACAGTTGTTTCGATTATCTTTGTTTTGCTGGTTTGCTCTGTATATATCATGCAGGATACCGGTGACGCTTCTGATTTCGGCAGTTTCTGGGGCATGGTGTTCGGAGAAAATAAAGACGAGGATGCAAACGCCATTGAAGATACCACAGAGGCAGATACCACTGCGGCGGAAGAAACAACCGCAGCAGAAGAGACTACTGAAGCAGCAGATACAACCGCAGATGCAGAAACTACTGCTGGTGACACTACAGCAGCAGATACTACAGCGGCAGATACCACTGCAGGCTGAGCACAATGAAAAGAAAAAAGCCCTCCTGTGGAGGGCTTTTTTGAGTCGCAGGGAGTTGGATGTTCCTTTGTACGCAGGAATGAAGCTGCTTAAGTTTGTGGTATTAGGGAAAATACCGCGTATCCCTGCTTTGATAAGCAGGGATACGGACGTTCTTTTGGGATGTAATAAAAGGAACCAAAAACACAGAAAAGGGAAGGGGGATTCCCCCTTCCTTTTCTATCCCTTCCCCTCCTACAACAAAGCGGGGACAAATTTTCCGGTATGCGCTGGATTTGTAGGGGTTGCAGGATATATTGGAAACAAAAAGATATAGTATATCTAAGACAGAGACAAATATAGCCTGTACAAACTTAGTGTAAGGTGGATAGGCAAAGCTTGGAAGAATCTAAAAAAGCACCATAGACTTGCATCCCGGTGCGAACGGAAAGTCTGTACAAACGAACGCTATAGCAGCCGGATCCCCGGCTTTGCCTCCACGGATCGCTGCGCGATTCGTAAGCGTACTTTTCCTGCGCTGAGGAAAAGTACCACCGTTCCCCTGCCTGGAGGCAGGAACCTCCACCTTGTGGAAGATAGCTGTAAGGCTCTGGCAAAAGCCCTTTTTGCCTTGTATCAGATCGAAAAGCGACACTATTCTTGACTTTGCCGGGCAAAATGTGGTAAACTGACTGCATATTGTATCGCGCAAAGGAGCATAGCAAATATGCCAACAAAATTAGAAATTACCAAAATCACCATGCCCTGTCAGCAAATGAACGGGGAGTCTTCTCTGCCGCCCCTGTCCAAGCTGAATTTTTGGCACAGAAACGGCGACTCCGGCCTGTCGGAAGACGACGAGTTGTTTATCGGATACGGTCACGTTCCCTCTCCCTTCCCCTATCGGATGCAGGATATGTATACCCGTCCGCTGGCAGACACAGAGATGCAGGCCGTGATTTTGGAAAACGAGTATTTAATTGCGACCTTTCTGCCGCAGTGGGGCGGGAAACTGATGTCCCTGTTTGATAAGGAAAACAAAAAAGATCTTTTGTATAAAAATCCCGTCATGCGTCCCTGTAACCTGGCTTTTCGCAACGCGTGGACTTCCGGCGGCGTGGAGTGGAACTGCGGCATGTTCGGCCATCATGTACATACCTGCGAGCCCATGTTCACCACCACGACAAAGCTTGGCGACGGCACTCCCGTACTGCGCATGTACGAGTTTGAGCGTATTCGTCAGGTAGTGCAGCAGATGGATTTTTTTCTCCCGGCCGGGTCCCGGGTTTTATTTGCACGAAACCGCATCATCAATCCTCTGCCGGATGTGATCCCCATGTATTGGTGGAGTAATATCGCTGTGCCCGAAACGCCGGACACCCGCATTATCGTAGATGCGGACGGCGCCTATGTGGCGGATAACAATACGA
This sequence comes from uncultured Clostridia bacterium, assembly GCA_947627475.1. Classification (GTDB taxonomy): domain Bacteria; phylum Bacillota; class Clostridia; order Oscillospirales; family CAG-272; genus Avispirillum. The sequence continues at coordinate 2,501 of CANQWE010000045.1, read as the reverse complement.
GTCTTGCCCCTATTCCTGTATATAACGGAGACGATGTCACCTACCCCATCAACGTGCCGGCAGCAGGGGACTATTTCTATAATATTCCGCCCAAAAACAGAAAGTTTGAAGCAGCTGTGGATGCGGACGGATACGGCCTGATCCATACGTCTACCATGCGCCTCAAGGGCCGGAAGCTGTTTTGCTGGGGACAGAATCCCGGCGGCGACCGGTGGCAGGAATATCTTACTGAGGACGGCAGCGCCGACCGATACGTGGAACTGCAGGCAGGTCTTGCCCAGACCCAGTATGAGTGTATTCCCATGCCGCCCCATACAACCTGGGAGTGGCTGGAGGCATACGGGGCCCTGCAGGCGGACGGAGATAAAGTCCATGGAGAATGGGAGGACGCCAAAGCAGAGGTGCGGCAGCGGCTGAACGCGATTATTACCGACGACAAAATGGACCGGATTTTGGCGGATACAAAAAAAATGGCCACCTCTGCAGCCACAGGGGAGATGCTTCTCCAGGGCAGCGGCTGGGGCGCGCTGGAAAATATCCGTCGCGAGAAGCAGGGTCAGCCCTGTATGGCCCCCCATTTGGATTTCGGTGCGCCGGGGCCGGAGCAGGCAGATTGGATATGCCTGTTGCAGCGGGGATTTTTCCCGGAGCATGATCCGATGCAGGTGCCGTCTTCCTGGATGCTGCAGGAGGAATGGGTGACTATGATGGAGGCTGCTGCGGACGGCGGAGACATGTTTTCCTGGTATGCCCATCTGCAGCTTGGTATCACCTACTTATGCATGAACCGTCTGGAGGACGGGGCCAGCCATTTGGAAAAATCTATGTTGCTTTCTCCTTCCTGCTGGGCAGTATATGGCATGGCATATGTAAAACGGCAAGAGGGGGACGATGCAGAAGCGGCAACGCTGGCCGCGAAAGCATATCGGATGCGTCCCACGGATATATCCCTTGCCAAGGAAGCAATGGAACTTTTGGTTGGGGCGGAGATGTATGAAGATGCGCTGGAGCTGGCCGCGGGTATGGATCCTGCTATGCAGATCGTAGGCAGAGTGCAGCTTTATACTGCCCAGGCCCATATCTGTCTGAATCATATTGAAGAAGCAGAAGCCGTATTGTATGCTGCAGGCGGTGTAGTCCTTCCGGACATCCGGGAGGGAGAGCTGAGCATTACAGAGCTGTATCTGGATATTGCAGAAAAAAAGGCAGCCAGGGATGGGATTTTTTTTGATCGGGAAACTGCTCCCGTTCCTCCCATTTTCGATTATCGGCAGTGTGACAGTACCAGAAGGCGGCCTGCCAGAAAACGGATACGGGCATGACACGCGTAGGTGCAAGAGCGGCGGGCAGCATCATGCTGCTGCTCACCGCTATCATTTGGGGATGTTCCTTTGTGGCCCAAAGCGAAGCCATGGATTATATGGGACCCCTCACCTTTCAGACGGCTCGCAGTTTTGTAGGCGGCGCGGTGCTGATTCCAGTTCTGTTTTTATCCAGAATGGGAAGGAAAAAACACCATGTTCCCCGGCAGGGTGGCGGACAAAGGAGGTTGCTTTTTGCAGGCACCCTTTGCGGCGTGGTCATGTTTGTTGCGGCTATGCTGCAGCAGTATGGGATCGCCCTTGGCACTTCTGGTGGGAAAGCGGGATTTATCACAGCTACCTATATTTTGCTGGTTCCCCTGTTTGGACTTTTTCGGGGGAAAAAAGTGCCGCTCCGGATTTGGATTTGTGTGTTTGCGGCCTTATGCGGCCTGTATCTGCTGTGTATTACCGGAGATTTTTCCTTTTTGCCCAGCGACGGGATGGTACTGCTTGGGGCGGTATTTTGGGCGCTGCATATCTTAGTGATCGACCATATGGCGCCGGGGCTGGACGGAATCATGTTATCCTGTATCCAGTTTTTTGTATCCGGTGTACTGGCGGGCGTGGGGATGTTTTTGTTTGAAGCCCCCAGCTGGCGGCAAATTTTTGACGGATGGGTCACCATTGCTTACGTAGGTATTTTATCCAGCGGCGCGGCCTATACCCTACAGATTCTGGGACAGCAGCGGACACCCCCGGCTATCGCCTCTCTGCTTATGAGCTTTGAGTCTGTGTTTGCGGTGCTTGGGGGCATTGTGGTGCTTCGGCAAATTCCAACGATGCGGGAATGGGCCGGATGCGCTTTGATGTTTGCGGCTATTATCTGCGCGCAGCTTCCCGGCAGAAGAAAAGGGATACGAACAAAGTCGTCTCCTTGGAGTAAGAAGATGCTGCAATAGCGGCCTGGAGGGGGAGAGATAAGGTTCCCCCATCTCCACAGGGAAAGTCCCAGCTTACCGAAGAAGGGGGAACGATGGTACTTTTGCCGTGTGGCGGCAATGGTACATTGCTTCGAGGGCACACGGATGCAAAAACGCATTTTTCGGATCGCGCTGCGATCCATGGGGCAAAGCCACGGAGTTACGCAGGGACGCCGGCTTGCCTATCGCGTTCGTTTGGTTCGAACTACTCGTCTGC
>CANQWE010000044.1 GCA_947627475.1 uncultured Clostridia bacterium | reverse complement strand
AAAGCAGAGCCAAATAGAGTATGCAGAGATTTGATCAGCTCCCTTATGGGGAGTTGGTACGCAACTCCTGGAGCGAAGTTAGCGTAGCCGCATTCCCTTAGCCCCCTTGTGTAAAGGGGCGAAGTCGCTAAAGGCGACGGGGGGATTGTCAGGAATCCATTCCATTTCCCGCTGCAGCATGATGGAAGCAAACTACCCCTCACAGTCGGCTCTGCCAACAGGCTCTCCTTTCACAAGGGGGCTTTTATATAATCCTACGGCATACAAGACACGTACATGACCAGCCCCGGCAAAGATACCACCGTTTCCTTGCTTCAATAAGCTGGTACTTTCCCCTGTGGAGATGGGGGAACCTTATCTCCCCCCACGTCGCCCTACGGCCGCACCGCTCAAGCATCTCGCGAGCGAAATGCCCCAGTTGGGGCGTACATAGTCTGTACAAAGAGGATATATAAAGCAGTATTAAAAGTCACACGCTATCTGTTGACAAAAATCCCCCGCAGCTTTATAATATAAGGTATGAATTTATATACGGAGGATGTGTAGTGGGCGAACCTGTTATTATCTCATTTGCAAATCAAAAGGGCGGTGTGGGCAAAACCACTTCCGCTGTAAATATAGCCGCCTGCGTCGCAAGCCTCGGATTTCGCGTACTCCTTGCAGATCTGGATCCCCAAGGAAACGCTACCAGCGGCGTAGGCCAAAATAAAAAAACCCTGCGCCATTCTATGTATGACGCCCTGCTTGGCGGATGCTCCCCCGCGGCAGCGGTTGTCCCTACCCGATTTGACGGGCTCTGGCTCCTTCCCGCCACCATGGATCTGGCCGGGGCAGAAATCGAACTGCTGGACCGGGAAAAACGGGAGTATTCTTTGCGCAGTGTTCTTGCCGCTGTCGGCGAGGATTTTGACTTTGTTTTTACCGACTGTCCCCCCTCTCTTGGCATGCTTACCATAAATGCTCTGTCCTGCTCCCACGGGGTGGTGATTCCTATGCAATGTGAGTATTATTCCCTGGAAGGGCTTTCCCAACTAATGATTTCCATCAAAAAGGTGAAGCAGCTGTATAATCCCGCCCTCTCCATCACCGGGATTCTCATTACTATGTATAACGGGCGGCTGAATCTATCTACCCAGGTACTGGCAGAGCTGAAGCGTTACTATGCAGACAAGCTGTTTAAAACCCCTGTAGTGCGCAACGTAAAGCTTTCCGAAGCCCCCAGCTTCGGGCAGCCGATTTTTTATCATGATAAATATTCCAAGGGATCCCTGGCTTATATGGAAATTGCCAAGGAGCTTGTGAGCCGTGTTTTATAAAGGAGAGACCGCCGCGAAGCACACACACTAAGGATCCCTTATCAAGGGGGACTCCCGCGTGCCTTACAATTTAAAAGGCTTTTCTTTCTTAGGTGTTCCCGCGATAGTAAAACACAAAAGATAAAGGCTCTCCTGTCATGCGGCCGCGAGGCGACTTCGCCCCAGGAGTTGCTGGGCAACTCCTCACAAGGGGGCTAAGGGAATAAGGCTTTACTGATTATCCCCTCTACACAGAGGGGATATAGAGAAGGGAAAAAGCGTCTCTTCTATTTACTCAGGAAGGCTATACAGAAAGGAATCGGCCTTTCTCCTCTTTATTATATACAGGGGGCTATATTTCGGGGAGGCGCAAGGCCTAAAATTACATTACATCTCCTTCACTGGGGAAACTTTGCGTTCAATAATGGAGCCGCCCGGCGGCAGAATGGAGACTGATATGGCAAAAAAACCTGCACTCGGAAGAGGACTCGATATGATTTTTTCCGATAACACCCCCGCCCCCTCTCAGGACAGCGTTATCAAGCTGCGCCTTTCTCAGGTGGAACCCAAAAGCGACCAGCCGCGGCAAAATTTTGACCCCCAGGCTCTCTCCCAGCTGGCTGACTCAATTGCGGCAAACGGCGTGATTCAGCCGATTTTGGTCCGGGAAGGAAAAAACGGTCTGTACCAAATCATCGCAGGCGAGCGTCGGTGGCGGGCCTCTAAGCTGGCAGGCCTGACCCAGATCCCGGCCCTTGTCCTGGAAGCGGACGATCTGCGTACCGCCCAGTTGGCGCTGATTGAAAACCTGCAGCGGGAGGACTTGAATCCCTACGAAGAAGCGCAGGCTTATCAAACCCTGCTGGATCGTTTTGATCTCACCCAGGAGGAGGTAGCCGGACAGCTTGGAAAATCCCGCAGCGCCATTGCAAACTCCCTGCGCCTTTTGGATCTCCCGGAGGGCATCGCCGCAATGCTTCAGGATGGAAGGCTGTCAGCAGGGCACTGCCGTGCCCTGCTGGGACTGCGGGACAAAACAGGAATCGATGCCCTGGCCCAGCGGATCGTTGCCCGCAACCTTTCTGTCCGGGAGACGGAAGCTGCGGTAAAGGCGCAAAATAAGCGGCCTGCTCCGGTAAAAAAAGAAGGGGTGCAGGTAAACTACGTTTCTGATCTGGAACATAAGGTAACCGGCCTCACCGGCCGCTGGTGCCGTATTTCTCCAAAGGGCGCCAGAAAAACTATTTCCATTGAATACACCGATGAAAACGATTTGGAATCCCTTTTGGAAATCGTATGCGGAAAGAAAATTACGGAAGAATAAACCTATATTGAATGAGGAGTAGCACCAATGCTTGATGTAAAAATGATCCGGGAAAATCCGGAGGAGATCGTCCGCCGCCTGGCGGCCAAAGGATGCGATGCCGCTGCAGATATCGCACGGATCCTGGAGCTGGATGTTCGGCGCCGGGAAATGATCGGCGAAAATGAGGCAAAAAAGGCGGAGCAGAACCGGGTATCCAAACAGATCCCCCAAATGAAAAAGGAAGGGAAGGATCCCTCTGCGGTTTTTGCCGCTATGAAGGAGCTGTCCGCCCAAATCAAAGCAGGCGACGAACAGCTGGCCCAGGTGGAGGCGGAATACAATATGCTGCTGTTGGGACTGCCCAATCTGCCGGATCCGGACCTGGCCCCCGGCGGAAAAGAAAACAACGAGCCCATCCGGTATTTCGGCAATCCTCACTCCTTTGATTTTACGCCGAAAAATCATGTGGATCTGTGTACCGATCTGGGACTGATCGATTACAAACGGGGCACAAAGCTCTCCGGAAACGGATTCTGGATTTACCGGGGCATGGGTGCCCGGCTGGAATGGGCACTGCTGAACTATTTTATCGACACCCACCTTGCAGACGGATACGAGCTGGTTTTGGTTCCCCATATGCTGGGGTACGAATGTGGACTGACTGCCGGTCAGTTCCCGAAATTTAAGGATGAGGTGTACTGGCTGGAAACGGCGGAGGATGAGCGACGCCGCTTTATGCTGCCCACCGCTGAGACGGCCCTTGTATCCCTCCACCGGGACGAAATCCTTACCGAGGCAGAGCTGCCCAGAAAATATATTTCCTATACTCCGTGCTTTCGCAGAGAAGCCGGATCCTACCGGACAGACGAGCGGGGCATGGTGCGTGGTCACCAGTTCAACAAAGTGGAAATGGTGCAGTACACCCGGCCGGAGGATTCTGACGCAGCCTTTGAGGAGCTGGTAGGCAAGGCAGAGGCCCTGGTGAAGGGACTGGGATTCCACTTCCGTACCGTGAAGCTGGCCGCGGCAGACTGCTCCGCGTCTATGGCCCGGACCTATGATATAGAAATTCACATTCCTTCCATGGATGGGTACAAGGAAGTTTCTTCTGTGTCCAATGCCAGAGAGTATCAGGCCCGTCGAGGAAGCATCCGTTTCAAGCGGGAGGGTAGCGGCGCGGTAGAGTTTGTCCACACTCTGAACGGATCCGGGCTGGCCACCAGCCGGATCCTGCCGGCTATTGTGGAGCAGAATCAGAATGCAGACGGCAGCGTGAATGTGCCCCAGGTGCTGCGCAAATATCTGGGCGTAGATGTTTTGAAAAAGAATTGAGCTTTGTGTGGGGAGAAAAGTACCATCCGTTCCCCTGCTAATGGCAAGCAGGAAGAAACTTGCATCTCTTCCAAGGGAAAGAGAAAAGGACGTTCCTTTTGTAATGTGACAAAAGGAACCAAAAACACAGAAAAGGGAAAGGGGATTCCCCTTCCCTTTTCAAACCCAACCCCTTTGACAAATGAAGGGGATAGAACCTTTCCGGTATGCGCTGAGTTTCCAGAAGCTGCAGGATGGATGAAAAGCAAAGAACTATCGTCTGTCTAAGATAGAGACAAATAGAGCCCATACAGACTTTGCGTAGAGTGGATCGACAAAGCAAGACATTGCAGAGGCTGCAACAGCACTGTAGTCGTGCAGTCCGGAGCAGACAGGCAGTCTGTACAAAACGAACGCAATAGCGAAGCTGCTCCGCAGCTTCGCCCCCACGGATCGCGGCGCGATCCGCAAAAAGCATTTTTGGGTACTTTTTTTGCTTTGGAAAAAAGTACCATCCCGTTTCCCTGCTTCGGGAAGCAGGAACGAACCTGCTCCTCTTCTAAGAGGAAGAAAAGGATGTTCCTTTTGTCACATCACAAAAGGAACCAAAAACACAGAAAAGGGAAGGAGGCTTCCCCTTCCCTTTTCAAACCAAACCCAATCCCTTTGACAAATAAAGGGGATAGAAACTTTCCGGTATGCGCTAAGTTTGCAGCAGCTGCAAGACAGAAAGGAAACAAAAAGATATCGTCTGTCTAAGACAGAAACAATAAAAGTCTGTAGAGTCTTTCACGTAAAGTGGATCGGTGTAAAGCTGCACTTTGCAGGGGCAGCAAAGGTATTGTAGTCCCCCGGTCCGGTACAGACGGAAAGCCTGCAGAAAAAATGCGATAGCGAAGCTGGCTGGGGTGCCCGTTCGCTGACGGACAGCCTGTCGCTTTTCCTTTTTCCACATTGCGCATTTCCAAAAGGAGGGATCCTATGCTGCTGGATATATACAACAACTTTTCCTTTGAAAATTCCACCATGTCCCTGGCTGTGATTATTTGGGGCCTGTATGCCGGGATGCTCATCGGCGGAATCCTCTCCGTCTATAACAGGCGGTATTTAGGCGGAGTGGTACGCGCCCTTCTGCGGGACGAATGTTTGTCTCCACAGCACGCGAAAACGCTGAAAGAACTGGGCCTTTCCTCCAAATGGGGGCTGGGACGCGCCCTGCAGGATGGAAAAGTGCTGCGCAGGTGCGTCGCTGTTGCCAATGCCGACGCTTGCCGTGTCCCCGCGGCGCCCCGGAAAAAATGGATATCCTCCCTGCGCCGTTTTTTTACCGGATCGCCGGAGGGAAAGCCCAAATTGGATATGGATGAGGCCCGGCTGTATGTGTTGGAAGAAAAAAAATATCATGCCCAGGTTCGGTATGCAAAAAAGGGAACCTCTCCCATTTTTATTGTAGTGGGCGGTATCGTGTTTTTTGTTATTGCGATTCTGGCAACCATATTTATTCCAGAACTGTTGACGATGACAGACAATATGATCTCCGCTTGGAAGGACCTGTAAAACCGGTGTAAAAAGGAGGCCGCCATGGCTACTAAGGCGAAAGAACCAAAACGCAAAATGAAGGCGGGTTTTCAAACCCGTACCAATATCATGATTATCGTCGTTTCCATTCTCGTCAGCGCCGCCCTCATCCTTGGTGTTTTATATCTGTTTGGCATCCGCTATGTGAAATACCGCTTTGATACCGGATTCTCCGTGTCCTTTGTAGGTATTTTAAACAGCGACGGTATGCCTGCAACAGGTCGGATCTCCTACGGGGGGGACGACGCGGTCAAAGGTCTTACCGCTGCCTATAACGCAGAAGACGATACCCTGGAATACTCCAACGGAGATGTATACAAAGGGGAAGTGAAGCATCTGGTCAAGCATGGGACCGGCACCCTCACCCGGGAAAACGGGGACGTGTACGAAGGGGAGTTTTACGAAGACCGCCAGCACGGACAAGGCAAATGCACATATGCCAACGGAGACGTGTATGAAGGAGAATATGAAAACGGAAATAAATCCGGCAATGGTACCTACACCTGGGCAGACGGCAGCGTCTATACCGGCACCTTTAAGGACGACTTGAAGGACGGAGAAGGAACGCACACCATGGCGGACGGCTCCTCCTACACCGGGTCCTATTCCAAGGGCGCAAAGGAAGGACAGGGCGTTTATACCTACGCCGACGGCAGTGTGTATGAAGGAGACTTTCGCGGCGACCAGCGTTGGGGATCCGGAAAATATACCTGGGCCAATGGAGAAACCTATACAGGAGAGTTTCAAAATAACACCCTGTGGGGGCAGGGCACCTATACCTGGCCGGACGGCAGAACCTATACAGGATATTTTGAGGACGGACTGATCGTCCGGGTAGACAATCCTGCTGGAGCGGTAAGCACACCGGAGGAATGAGGGCTGCGTTCCCCCGCATATACTGAATAAAATAAGACTTGGAGTCGTATATGGGTAAAATCACCATCACCATTAATAAAAAAGCATTGAACCAGGCCTTTGGTCAGGCAGGCTGCCGTATACGTGCCTTTACACGGGAGGTCCGGCGGGATATTGACGCCATTTGCGATCGGGACCCGGCTGTGAAAAGCCGGGCAGAAGCTGCACTTTTGTACTCCGGTTTCCACGCGCTGTTAGCATATCGGGCTGCAAATCGGCTGTATCAGAAAAAATACTACACCGTCGCCCGGTTTGTATCCCAAACAGCCCGATTTTTTACCGGGATTGAAATTCATCCCGGGGCGACCATCGGCCACGGCCTCTTTATTGACCACGGCAGCGGTGTAGTCATTGGTGAAACCACCATTATCGGCAATAACTGCACCCTGTACCAGGGCGTTACCCTGGGCGGTACCGGGAAAGACTCCGGAAAGCGCCATCCAACTCTTGGCAATAATGTGATGGTGGGAGCCGGCGCGAAGGTCCTGGGCAATTTTACCGTGGGTGACGGAGCAAAAATCGCCGCCGGCGCGGTGGTGCTGGGCCCTGTTCCACCAAACTGTACCGCTGTAGGTATCCCGGCACATATTGTGCGCAGGGATGGAAATAAAGTGGACCCCATCGATCTGGACCAGGTCCATATCCCAGACCCGGTGGCGCAGGAGCTGTGCGCTGTGCGTCACAGCCTGCTGACACTGGAAAAACGGCTGGCCCAGCTGGAAGAGAAGGAATAAAATTAAAGGAAGATAAAAGCATGCGTTATACTTGTCATTTTTGCGGCAGAGGCGGCCTGCGGGACAGCGATCGGTTTTGCCCCGTCTGCGGTACCCCTCAGCCCGATCGTACTCCTTCTCCTGTAGGACGCTTTTTTCTCTCCCTTTTATATGCAGCGCTGATTTGGGGCGTCATGTTCCTCGTACAAAGCGGGATCAATACTTTGTATGTTTATCTGGTTCGGGAAAGTCTCCCGCCCTCTGCCTCTGTCAGCGAAACGGTCTTCTATAATACCTACTGGTCTGTATTTTCCAAATATTATGCACCGGTTTGTATAGGCGGCGTCCTGCTGCTGATCTTACTGTATACCCTTTTTTATACCCTCCGGGGAAAACGCTTTGAAAAGGAAATCTCTCTGTCAAAAATTTCCCCCAGCGCGGCAGGCGGGTCTTTTGTTCTTGGAGCAGCGGCCCAAATCGTAGTAAACGTTTCTATTTTTTTACTTTCCCTTATTTTACCTTTTTTGGCAAAGTCAGGGGAACAGTCTGATCAGTTTTACACCCAAGCCTTCGGCGGCGGCAGCTTTCTTTTGGAAGTGTTGTATTTGTCTTTCTTTGTTCCCCTGTTAGAGGAAATCGTTTTCCGGGGACTAATTTATACACGGCTGCGCAGGGGAATGCCTGTACTGGCCGCACAGCTTTTATCAGCCCTGATTTTTGGTGCGGCACATATGGATCCGGTTCAGTTTTGCTATGCCTCTCTCACCGGATTTCTTATGGCGGTTCTCTTTGAAAAGTACCAGTCGATTTTTCCTTCTCTTCTCTTTCATATTGCCTTTAACGGATGCAGCTACCTGTTTTTGTATATTCATGCGGATCTGCTCATCTATGCCCTTTACTTTATTTCTATCTCCATCCTTTTATTTGCCTTCTATTTTCTATCCTCAAAACCGGAAAGGAACCCTATATGAAGCTTTATAACACCCTTACCCGTCAAAAAGAAGAATTTGTCCCCAGACAGGCCGGCAGGGTTTCCATGTACACCTGTGGACCCACTGTGTATCACTATGCCCATATTGGAAATCTGCGTACCTACATTATGGAGGATGTACTGGAAAAATACCTTCGGTACAACGGACTGGACGTAAAGCGTGTAATGAATATTACCGACGTAGGTCATCTTACCAGCGACGCGGACACTGGTGAGGACAAGATGCTGAAAGGGGCAAAGCGGGAGAAAAAAACCGTTTTGGAAATTGCCCAGTATTACACGGATGCGTTTTTTGCAGATTGCAAAAAGCTGAATATCCGTCGGCCGGATGTGGTGGAACCTGCTACAAAATGTATCGGGGAATTTATTAAAGTGATCAAAAAGCTGCTGGCAGACGGCCATGCCTATATTGCCGGCGGAAATGTATATTTTGACACCTCCACCATTTCTCAGTATAACGCTTTCCACAACTTCCAGGAGGAAGACCTGCAGGAGGGCGTCCGGGAAGGAGTGGAAAAGGACGAAAATAAGAAAAATAAGGCGGATTTTGTCCTTTGGTTTACCAAATCGAAATTTGATGATCAGGAGCTAAAGTGGAACAGTCCCTGGGGCCTGGGCTATCCTGGCTGGCATATTGAATGCTCCTGTATTTCTATGAAGCATTTGGGAGAATATTTGGATATTCACTGCGGCGGCGTAGACAATATTTTTCCCCATCATACCAACGAAATTGCCCAAAGTGAGGCATATCTGGGCCACGAGTGGTGCAAATACTGGTTTCATGTGCTCCACCTCAATACAAACAGCGGGAAAATGAGCAAGTCCAGCGGGGAATTTCTTACCGTATCCCTTTTGGAAGAAAAAGGCTATGATCCTATGGCGTACCGCTTTTTCTGTCTTCAGTCCCACTATCGGAAATCCTTGATTTTTACCTGGGAGAATTTGGACAACGCAGCTACTGCCTATGATAAGCTGCTGCAAGGTATTGCAAAGCTGCAGCCGGGTACTGCTGTGGATGAGGAATGTGTTTTTCTGCAAAAATCCTTTCGTGAGGCCATGGACAATGATTTGAATACCGCCCTTGGAATAACCGCTTTATATGATGTATTGAAGGCAAAAATCAGCGACGGATCCAAGCTTGCGCTGATTGCATCGTTTGATACGGTACTTTCCCTTAATTTACTGGAGGGCGCAGCAAAAATACGGGAAGCAGACGCGCTGAAAAATGCAGATCCTGCCTGGATTGCCCATATCGAAGAACAAATTGCACTGCGTACCGCTGCAAAGAAGGAAAAGGATTTTGTACGAGCGGATGCGATACGCGCCGCTCTGCTGGAGCAGGGTATCGTATTGGAAGATACCGCTGCCGGAACAGTGTATAAGCTGCAATAAGTTCCCGCTTTTTATAAAAGCTTCCGGGTTTATAAATGAAAACCTTGCTGCAGTTTTACGGACGAAACTCATAAGATTTCACCCCGCACTGGGACATTTTGAAAAGACATGCGTACTTGGATTGTGCCCACACTGTGGCGTTTCCCCCGCAAAATGTAGGGGAGTGTCGCCGTAGGAGCCGGGAGGAGAGCTATGCTTCCCCCATTTCCACAGGGGAAATTCCCTGCTTCGGTAAGCAGGGAAATGGTGTACTTTTCCGCATCGCAGGAAAAGGGTACGTTGCTGCAAGGGTACACCAAAAGTGCGCTTTTTGGATCGCGCCGCGATCCGTAGGGACAAAGCTGGATCCCGGATCCCGGCTTCGCTACTGCGTTTATTTTGTACAGACTTTCCAAGCCTCCGTCGCCTTTGGTAACACCGCGCAATAGGGAGTAGGGAGCTTATCAAATTTCTGTATACTTTATTTGTTTTTACTTTTCTATATCCTTTTGTTTCTTATATACATTTTGCAGTTTCTGCGAGCCCAGTGCATACCAAATAGTTTGTTTTACCTGTATTTGGGGCTGGGTTTGAAAAGGGAAGGGGAATCTCCTTCCCTTTTCTGTGTTTTTGCTTCTTTTTGTCACATCACAAAAAACGTCTTTTCTTTTTTTTGGAAAGAAACAGTATTTCCTACTTTCCCAATACTGGAAAGTTTTTTTACTTTTCTTCCAAAAATACCAAAATGTTTCACGTGAAACATTTCCCCCTCTTCCATTTTTGCCCTGTTTATGCTATACTAATATCGGACAACCTAATCACAGATGAAATGAACTTTTCTGCAACTTGCAGCAAGATTGGAGTACCTTATGGGAAAATACAGACAACATCGTGTAAGCGACGCCGCTCGCCAGGAAATATGCGATATTCTTCGGGATGTAAAGGATCCTCGTGTCTCCGGTGCATTTATTACCGTCACCACCGTAGAAGTTACCCCCGATTTCAAATATGCCAAAGTCTTTTATTCCACTTTATCTGACGATGCGTCTGCTGAAGAAAAAAAAGAGCTTGCGGCCGGTCTGCGCAGTGCCGCTGGATTTATCCGCAGTCAACTGGCGCAACGCCTCAATCTGCGTATCACTCCAGAGCTAACTTTTATTTTAGATGATTCCCTTCGCAGGGGGGTGGATATTGCAGCGAAAATCAACAATTTAGAATTTCACGACAACGATGACAATCCGACATCTCACGAGGATGACACACAATGACAGCAAAGAATACATCCTTTTCGCAGCTGAACGCATCTGCGGTATGTGCATCTATAGAACAATATATAGCCGGTAAAAAAAGGCTTTTGCTTCTCTGCCATGTAAATCCGGATGGGGATACAATTGGCTCCGCCTTTGCTCTGCAGAGAATCTATACCCTTTTGGGCGGCTATGCTCGCTGCGCCTGCACCTCCGACGCACCAGGGTATCTGCAATTTCTATTGCAGGAGCAGGATTCTCTCCTGTACACACCCAATATGGAAAAGCAGTTTGACGCAATATGGACAATAGACGTAGCTTCTCCTACACAGTTGGGACGCCTTTTCCCTTTGTCAGATCAGGTATCTCTTTCCATTGATCATCATGAAAACTGCACCGTTTTTTCTCCTTATTATTTAAATCCGACCGCCAGCGCCACAGGAGAATTGATTTTTCACATATACAGCGCATTTTTGAAAAATAGCAAAATTCAGCCGGATCCTATCATTTGCCGGCTTCTTTATGCGGCCATTTCTTCGGATACCGGATCCTTTCAATACAGCAACACTACACCGGAAACTTTTCAAATTGCGGCAAGCCTGGTTGCTACAATTCAAAGGGATCCGGAGGGAGAGGATCCTGCAGCCATTGCCCATCGACTTCACGGATGCCGGACAATACAGGAGCTGCAGGCACAAAAACTGGTAATTGAACGACTGCGTATTGTCTGTGAGGGAAGACTTGCTTATGCCTGTGTCTCTGCCACCCTTCCGGAAGAACATGGCCTTTCTGATTTTGATTTTGGCGGGATGGTGGATATACCCAGAAGCATTTCCGGGGTTTTGGTAGGACTTGCTATCAAAGAAAGCAAATCCGATTCTGGCACCTTTAAAATATCCGCCCGATCCAATTGTGATATTGACGTAGCTACAATCCTGTCCAAATTTGGAGGCGGCGGCCACAAAAGGGCTGCAGGAGCCACGATTCCGGCGAAAAACTGCCAGGATGCGGCAGACAAAGTTATAGCAGCCTTTTCCCCTGTAATCCAATCCTATGTGAAAGAAAATCCAGTATGAAACGAAAAAATAAACCTGATCTTGTATCCGGCGTAATTGTAATTGATAAGCATCCAGGGGTCACCAGCCATAGAATTGTACAGATTTTACGAAAACTGTACGATTCTCCTCGAGTTGGACATACAGGTACCCTGGATCCTCTTGCTACCGGTGTTTTGCCTGTGCTAATAGGAAGGGCGGTAAAAGCAAGTGAATTTTTGTTATCCAGCGATAAGGATTATGAAGCAGTCCTTCGCCTCGGAATTTCCACCGATACGCAGGATATTACCGGCCAAATTCTTTCCACAAATGAGAACATTCCAAATGAAGCAGCAGTGCAAAAGATAATCGCTGGATTTTTAGGGGATATACAACAGCTCCCGCCTATGTACAGCGCCATTAAAGTAGGCGGCAAAAAGCTTTTGGACGCGGCAAGGGAAGGGGTGATCATAGAACGGGAAACTCGTCCCGTACATATTGAAACACTTACCGCAGAAAAAATCAACGATCGGGAATATAAGCTCTTTGTACAGTGCTCTAAAGGAACCTATATCCGTACATTATGCGCGGATATAGGGGACAAGCTGGGCTGTGGCGGAGCAATGGCTGCTCTGCGCCGTACCCGCTCCGGTTTGTTTGATCTCACCCATTCTCACACTATCGAGGAGCTGGAAAAGGCTTCTATAGAAGAACGAATCTCTATGGTACATCCTTGTGAAAGCTTATTTTCAGATTGTCCTATGATCCATCTAAATGATTTTGAAGCAAAGCTGATCCGCGGAGGTACAGAACTATATCAAAAAAAGTTGAAAACAGATTTTTCCCTTGGTACGCGGATACGGCTGTATCAAAAAGAACTTTTTTTTGCCCTTGGCGAAGTACGGGATTATGGAGATCGCGGGACAGCAATCAAACCCATTCGTCTGTTCGTTTTGTAACACGCTGTCTGGAGGTTCCTGCTTATCGAAGCAAGGAAAGAGGAACATCCTTTCCTTCCCCTCTTGGAAGAGATGCAGGTTTTTTCCTGCTTACCATAGCAGGGGGACGGGTGGTACTTTTCTCCAAAGCGAGAAAAGTACCCAAAAGCGCTTTTTTCGGATCGCACAGCGATCCAGGGGGCGAAGCCGGAAATCCGGCTTCGCTATCGCGTTCGTTTCCTGCAGACTGCCTGTCTGTACCGGCTTGCACGACTACAGTGCTTTTGCAGGCCCTGCAAGGTCTTGCTGTGACTATCCACCTTACGCAAAGTCTCTACAGACTTTCTTTGTCTCTGCCTCAGACAGACGATATCTTTTTGTTTCCTTTCTGTCTTGCAGCTCCTGGAAACTTTGCGCATACCGAAAAGGTTCTATCCCCTTTATTTGTCAAAGGGGTTGGGTTTGAAAAGGGAAGGGGAAGCCTCCTTCCCTTTTCTGTGCTTTTGGTTCCTTTTGTCACATCACAAAAGGAACGTCCTTTTCTCTTTCCCTTGGAAAAGGAATAGTCTTTTCTTCCTCTTGGAAGAGGAGCAGGTTCTTTCCTGCTTTCCGTTAGCAGGAGGACGGGATGATACTTTTCTCCAAAGCGAAAATGGTACTTTGCGCAGCAAAGTACACGTACCCAAAAATGCTTTTTGCGGATCGCACTGCGATCCGTGAGGGGCGAAGCCGGGAATCCGGCTTTGCTATCGCGTTTGTTTCCTGCAGACTGCCTGTCTGTACCGGCTTGCACGACTCCAGTGCTGTTGCAGGTTCTGCAAGGTCTTGCTGTGACCATCCACCTTGCGCAAAGTCTGTACGGACTTCCTTTGTCTCTGTCTTAGACAGACGATATCTTTTTATTTCCTATCTGTCTTGCAGCTGCTGGAAACTTTGCGCATACCGAAAGGTTTGCCCTGCCCCATTTGTCAAAGGGGTTGGGATCGAAAAGGGAAGGGGAATTCCCCTTCCCTTTTCTGTGTTTTTGGTTCCTTTTGTCACAATACAAAAGGAACGTCCTTTTCTCTTTCCCTTGGAAAAGGAATAGTCTTTTCTTCCTCTTGGAAGAGGAGCAGGTTCTTTCCTGCTTTCCGTTAGCAGGAGGACGGGATGATACTTTTCTCCAAAGCGAAAATGGTACTTTGCTGCGCAAAGTACACGTATCCAAAAACGCTTTCTCGGATCGCACCGCGATCCTTGGGGGCAAAGCCGGATTCCCGGCTTTGCTATCGCGTTCGTTTTGTGCAGACTTTTAGTCTGCCATTGGACTGCAAGTCTACAGTACTTTTGCAGGTTCTGCAAAATGCTGCTTTGCCCTTGCCGGAAAGCAAATAACCTTTTGCTGGATAAAGCAAAATTAACTTTCTCACCCTGGGGAAAATCAAAAAAGAGGGGCAAAGCCCCTCTTCAATAGTTTTCCACAGTTTTTGTGGATTTTTCCTTGAAAAATCCCGGCATTTATGCTATACTATCTCTATATAATATTTAATAATAAGGAAGATAAAAACGCTGCACCATGCGCTTTATTCTGGAAAGGAGCAGTCTGGATGGAACCGTCAAAGGAAGAGCTTTCCATGTTCATGCATTCCATCATGGATCAAATCCGCAAAAACGCTACCATGTCACAGACAGCGTTTGATTTATGGTTTTCCGATCTGCACCTTTTGCAGATCGATACAGATAAAATCGTTTTGGCTACAGGAGACGAACTGAAAAGAAAATTTCTCGTAGGAAGATGTACAGAGCTTATCACAAAAAGTGTGTACGACGCCCTTGGATATGAACCTGCTATTGAAATCATCTGTGATGTGGTACGGGAACGAAATATTTGTATTCCTACAGATCGTCTGGTAATGGAGCAGGAAAAAAACGCGTCCCCACAAGGGGAGGAAACAGAAGCGGAAGAAGACTTTGAAAAAGAGGAGTTCCACGAACAAGAAGCCCTTTCTTCCCAGGGTCTTTGCCCGGAATATACCTTTGAAAACTTCATCGTAGGCTCTTCCAACCAATTTGCCCATGCCTGCAGCGTGGCGGTTTCCAATGATCCCGGCGGCCATCATAACTATAATCCCCTGTTTATATACGGTCCCAGCGGCCTTGGAAAAACCCATCTGATGTACGCCATTGCAAACCGGGTGCAGAAAATGCGGCCCCATATGTCCATCATCTGCACCAAAAGCGAAGATTTTATGAATGAGCTGATCGAATCCATTTCCAAAAAGACCACCGGTCGTTTCCGGGACAAATACCGAAAAGCAGACATGCTTCTTATCGACGATATTCAGTTTGTATCCGGCAAAACCTCCACCCAGGAAGAATTTTTTCACACCTTCAACGCCCTGTATGAAAATCGCAAACAGATCGTCGTCACCAGCGACCGCCCTCCCAGAGAAATGTTTACGCTGGAGGAGCGGATCAAGACCCGCTTTGTCCAGGGAATGATCGCAGATGTCCAGCCGCCGGAATACGAGCTGCGTCTGGCTATTTTGCAAAAGAAAGCGGAAAAAAACAATTTAAACGTACCCAACAACGTATTGGCCTTTTTGGCAGAGCGGCTGGATTCCAATATCCGGCAAATCGAAGGAGCACTGAAAAAAATCGGCGCCGTATCCTTTCTCAGCGGCAGACCCATTACACTGGAAATGGTGAAGTCCTCTATTCCGGAATATTTCAGAGAAAATAAGCCGGTTTCTGAAACGGTAGACAATATCTTAGAGGTTACCGCCAGAAAATATGACGTAACCGTAGAGCAGATTTTGGGCAAAGGACGGACCAAAAATATCCGGACCGCCAGAAACGTATCTATGTATGTGATCCGCAAGGTGCTGGATTTGTCCCTTCCGGCCATTGGAAAAATGCTGGATCGGGATCACTCCACGGTCCACAGCAATATCCAAGCCATTGAAGCAGAGATTCAAAATAACCATCGCCTGAACAACGAGATTGTGGAAATCATTACAGAAGTCAAAAGCTAATCCACAGCCTTTTCCAAAAGAAATTTTTTTGTGGAAAACTATGTGGAAAATGTTCGGAAAAGAAAAAAATGCCGGCATCTGCGGCGGGTGGATCACTTTGGAAGAAAAAATGCTCCCCTTGTGGAAAACTTTTTCCCTGTTGCAGAGCTGCATCAAAATTTTACCTTTTCCACAGAAAAGAACAAAAAGTACCGCCTTTGGAAAAATGCAGACATCCCAACGGCGTGTAACATTTGCTTTATATGAGGAGAAGCGGTGCCTTTTTCCACAGGTTTCCAAGGCTTTTCCCAAGGGCAAAATTGAAACATTGGAAGAAAATATTTCCATGGGACAAGACTTTCCAGACTTTCCAAAGTTTCCACAGGCCCTACTGTTTCTTCTGTTTTTATTTATATTATTATTTATTTATATTTTACGAAAACAGTTCCATTTTCACAGGAAAGGACTTTAACATTATGAAAGTGCAATTTGACAGAGATACTCTGCTTGGAGCGCTCTCGCCGGCGGCGTCCGTTGCTCCTGCAAGAAATACCATCGCGGCCATTGAAGGAATTTTATTTGAATGTCCAGGTCCCGCAGAGGGGACCTGCCAGATTACCGCGTACGATATGGAAAAAGGACTGCGTACTACAGTAGAAGCTACGATTCTGCAGGAGGGCAGTTCCATCATAAACAGTCAAAATATTCTCCAAATCGTCCGCAGTCTGCCTGCAGGAGAAATCCTTATTGAGGTGGACGATAAAAACCGGGTGCATATTACCAGCGGGAGCAGCACCTTTGAGATCAACGCCCTGCCGGGAGAACAGTTCCCATCCCTACCCCTTTTGTCCGGTGACAGAAACTATACTATGCCCCAGCATGTTCTGAGAAATCTGATTTCCAAAACGATTTTTGCCATTTCACAAAATGCCCAGAAGCCTATTTTTACCGGTGTGTTTTTCTCTGTGGAGGGCGGCGTGCTGCGCTGTGTAGGCTGCGACGGAAACCGACTGGGGCTGGCCCAAGCAAAGCTGGACGGGGACGTACCGGATGCATCCTTTATTATTCCTGGAAAAATCCTTTTGGAGATTATGCGGATGATTAAGGATACGGAAGAGGAGATTACCGTATCCCTTGCAAGAAAGCATGTGATTTTTGAAATAGGCGGATATACCTATTTTTCCAGACTGATCGATGGGGAATATCTCAACTATAGCAGAATCCTGCCGGAAAGCTATGATCGGGTAGCCCATATCGACGCTGCTTCTCTGATCCATGCGGTAGAGCGGGCTTCTATCGTAACGGAGGATAAACTGGGTGGAAGCAATTCCAAAACCTATATTAAGTTAGAGTTTGAAGAGAATATGCTCAAGATTTCCTCCTCTTCTGCTGGAGGAAGCGTGTATGAGGAACTTCCCATAACCATGACAGGAGAGACTTTGGTGATTGCGTTCAACTGCCGGTATCTTTTGGACGCGCTGAAGGCAGCGGGAGAAGCGTCCACTGTCTGCCTGAAGATGAACGGACCGCTTATGGGTATGAGTATAGAAGGGGATCCGGAAGAGGGAGAAAAGGAAGCGGAAAAGCTGGTAGACTATACTCTGTTTATTATGCCTTTGCGGATGAACGGAAAATAAGGGGAAGAGATTGGCCTGTCCCGATTTTCATTGCTATGGAAAGCAGGAACGAACCTGCATCTCTTCCAAGAGAAAGGAAAGACTATTCCTCTTCCAAGGGAAAGAGAAAAGGATGTTCCTTTTGTGATGTGACAAAAGGAACCAAAAGCACAGAAAAGGGAAGG
>CANQWE010000043.1 GCA_947627475.1 uncultured Clostridia bacterium | reverse complement strand
GTGTGGGGATGGGTGGCGATCACATAGTCCAGAGTGTCCGTTCCGGTGTCCTGAATATATTGGATAATTTCCTGTCCGTTTTCCGGATTCCCCGCGTCAATCAGAATGGTTTTCCCGTCCGGCAGAAGCAGGAAGGAACAGTCTCCCTGTCCTACGTCCAAGTAGGAAATCTGCAGGTCTCCCTCCGGCGGCATACCGATACAGGAAGAACACAACAGTACGCACAGCAGAAGAAAAATGGCGATGATGCGAGATTTGATGTGGTGTTGGTGCATTGTTGTTCCCTCGATTTAATGTATTTAAAACTTATTTCTATTTTGGTAATACCAAAATTAGAGCGTAAAAAATTGGTTATATTAGAAATGGAGGTAAGTTATGAATTATAGAAAATTAAAGTTAGGAAATAAAAATATTATAGGAAAGCGTGTAACAATTGCTCGAAATGAAAAAAATATGTTACAAAAAGATTTACTTGCAAAACTTCAGGTTGAGGGATTAAATATCAGTTTACCAGCGCTTTCATTATTAGAAGGACAAAAGCGTCCAGTGTTTGATTATGAATTGTTTATTCTTGCCAAAGTTTTAGATAAAGATGTAAATTGGCTATTGAATAATGGAGAAGCTTTCGACCCCAATTCATAATGTGTTTATAATATTATAATGTTGCTTTCTAAATAAATCAAGTGCACTCTATTTTATACTGCGCACAATTTCTATTTTTTCTATAATAAATATGTATATATAAATTTGAGGAAGGATGGCTTACATATGAGTAAAGATGTATCCTTCAAAAATCGTGACCGGTTTATTCAGTTAGGTATTGCCATAGCTACACTTAGAAAATTAAGAGGCTTGTCACAATATCAGCTTGCAGAAAAAGCAAATGTCAGCCGCTCTTTAATTAGTTCTATTGAAGCTCCTGGAATTGCGACTGGTTTTTCCTTAGAAGTATTTTTTAATATTGCTGATGCATTGGATGTAGATCCGGTTGATTTAATTGAAGCTTCTGTTTTTCCCGATAAAGTAATCAAAAATAAAAACATATGATTTTTTGACAAATTGTTGTTGTAAAAAAACTACAATTATTAAAATAACTGATTTTAATTTAATAAATAGAGAAAAAGACAGGCTATGGCCTGCCTTTTCTACAGGCTTAACAAAAGGCCCCCTTGTGTAAAGGGGACTCACGCGTTAGCGGGTAGGGGATTGTCTTATTTGAGAAATGTAAATTCGCTTCAATGATACCAATCCCTCCGACTCGCCTACGGCGAGCCATCATCCTGACGGACCGTATAGCGATCCGCTCACAAGGGAGACTTGGGCTTATTTGTGACGAAAAATTCGCTTGACAAGTGTTTTTCCATTACTTTATTAAAAAGTAGGTGATTGGATGTTTTGTGCAGAGCGAATAAAAAACTTAGAGAAGAAAAAGACATATCGCAAAAAAATTTGGCCAAACTCTTACAACTTGGTCAATCTACTATGTTAGAGTATGAAAACGGTATTGAGCAGCCCCCAATTTCTGTACTTATCCAATTAGCGGACTTTTTCAATGTTAATATAGATTATTTGCTTGGACGTACAAACATTAGGATTTCAATGGAAAGATTAAAACAGCAGTTGACTACAAATTCCGGCTCTATTACCATAGATGATTTTATACGCTTAAAGGATGACGAAAAAGAAGCAATTGGCAATTTGATTTTATCTTTTAAAAAATAGCAAACTCTCAAATAAGCTCGTAAATAGACTATTAAACCAAAAAGGTTTAACAGTTTTTCTTTAAATTTAAGTAATATAATTACAATTTTATCACTATAGTATCGAAAAGTCAATCCTATAAATACCTTATCAAAATTACTGAATCATATTACAATTAGATAAAAAGTAGGGAGGGTTGCATGTGGATGTTGGCAAGCGGCTAAGACAGGTGCGGGAAAGTAAAAATATCAGTGTATACGAATTATCCAAAGTCAGCGATGTTTCAGAAAGCCATATTCGAAATCTCGAACGAGGTACAAAAAGTGCAACTGTTGAAACATTAGAAATGTTAGTGAACAGCCTGAATATGACGATGGCAGATTTTTTTAATATAGATGACAATGTTACATATTTAACACAAGATGAAAAGATTTTATTGAAATATTACAGAACACTGTCGAAAGATACTTCAAAAGCTATTATTGAGTTTTGCGAAAAATTGTATAATGCACAGTAGAAGAAGCAGGAACTGGTTTGTTTCGGTAGTATTTTTAAATAGGCTTTAAAAATAAATGTGAATAAATAGCGTGAATTATTAAAAAAGCTAATTTTAATTTAATAAATACAGAAAAGGCAGGCTACGTCCTGCCTTTTCTACAGTCTTAACAAAAGGCTCCCCTGTGTAAGGGGAGCTGTCAGCGATAGCTGACTGAGGGGTTGTTTCATTTAATGGTTGTGTATCATTTCGTGGTACCAACCCCTCCGACTCGCCTACGGCGAGCCACCTCCTTGGTGGATCGTATAGCAATCCGATCACATGGGAGCTGCAAAACGAAAAGCCTCCCACTGAGGCAGCCCGCAAGCGGGCTGCCTACAAGGGGACTTTTGCAGCGCATTACGGCGGCATATCCACGTGCGGCTTCCTTCTTATTACACCAGCCCCTGCCGCTGCATCTCCCGCACCAAGCGTTTTCGGGTTTCCTGACCCATGGAACAGAGCGGCAGGCGCATTTCGTCGCTGCATATTCCCATAAGGCTGAGAGCAGTCTTGACCGGGATAGGGCTTACCTCAGAAAACAGTGCCCGAATCATAGGATACAATTCCTGCTGGAGTCCAGCCGCATCCTGAAGCCGCCCCTTCTGGCACAGATCACACAGGCGCACCATCGCTGCCGGCATCACATTGGACAGCACCGATACGACGCCGCAGCCACCCACCGCATAGATCGGTGCCGTCAGCTCATCACAGCCGCTGTATATTCCAAGCTTTTCCCCAAAGGACACTGCAATGCGCTCCGCATATCCTACATTTGCCGAAGCTTCCTTTACTCCACATAAATTGGGGATCGTGCACAGCAGACGATAGGCCTCCTCACTGATACACAGTCCTGTGCGAGCAGGCACATTATAAGCAATCACCGGAATTTTCACCTGCTCTGCAATGATCTTATAATGGAGATAAATTCCCTGATCCGTGGCCTTATTATAGTAGGGCGTCACTACCAAAAGCCCGTCAGCGCCTTCTTTTTCTGCATTTGCCGCGTATTCTGCCGCATAGTCCGTAGAAGGTGAGCCGCAGCCGGCAATCACCGGAATTCTGCCATCCACCCGCCGGATGGTAAAGGCGATCACCCGCTTTTTTTCTTCCCCGCTAAGAGTAGGAGCTTCCCCGGTCGTCCCGCAGGGAACGATCGCCGCCACGCCGTTCTCGATCTGATATTCAATCAGCCGCGCTAAGGCATCAAAATCAACGCCGCCGTCCCGCATAGGGGTGACAATCGCCGTCCCGCAGCCTGTAAAAGGTACATTCATATGTAAAACCGCCTTTCGAAGTATGAATTTGTGTGTTCCTTGTTTTCAGTATATTCACTTATGCCCGGCTTGGGAAAAATTTGCCGGTTCGGTAAAATTGTGGTATACTAAGGAAAATACTATCATAAGGCGGAGACTTTTATGAAAGCAATGGAAATTATGGAAGACGTGATCGGCAAGGAATTTATGGAAGGCTGGCATGGAATGATCGACTCCTGCAAGGCAGGGGATCCCCAGCGGGAAGTAAAAAAAATCGCCGTCTGTTTTGCCGCCACGCCCCAGGTACTGCGGCAGGCAGCAGATTGGGGCGCCGGACTGCTGATCACCCACGAACCCACCTATTACAACCATCTGGACGAGTTTCATCCATCGGCCCTATCGGATCAGAAAAAGGCGCTGGTAGAAGAAACGGGACTGACGATCTACCGGTATCACGATTCCACACATTTTCGTGGGGAAGACTATGTAAGCCGGATATTTCTGGATCTTGTGGGATGGAAAGGTACCTTTGACGGCAGTCTGTTTTTTACAATGGACACACCCACCACACCGGCCCGAGTCATAGAAGACATATGTCGGGCGCTGCAGATGCCCTGTCTGCGGCGGATCGGACGGCGGGACGGCACAGTAAAAAAAGTAGGCCTTTTCCTGGGGGCCCGGGACGAAAGCACCTATAATCCTTTTTTCACAGACGATACAGACCTTGCCGTCTGCGGCGAGGCCTGCGAGTGGCAGTTTGGCGAACCGGTGCGTGAAGCAGCCCAGTTTGGCATGCAAAAGACGATGCTGCTGCTGGGGCATGTACAAAGTGAAAAATTTGCGATGGAAGCGCTGGCCAAAAAAATAGACAGAAAATATGACGGGATCCCGGTACAGTATTTCGAATGCGGGGACCTGTTTACCTACGACCGGTAAAGGAGGGGCCCCCCTCCTTTTTACATTTAAAAAATCATATTGATCCCCGCAATGATAATAATCAGGGCAAAAATATTTTTTAAAATTTGCGTATCCATTTTATCTGTAAGATACGCGCCGACGACTCCTCCCACAATGGCCCCGGGAACAAAGCGTAAAAACAGATTCATGTCCAGACTGCCCCGGCTGCTGTAGCTGATGGCAGATACCACACAAAGGGGAAGCACCGCAGCCACTACAGAAGCAAAATCGTCTCGTGCACCTTCCCCGCTTTTGTTGGGGTTGAGCCGATGAAACATATATAGCAGCAAAATCCCTCCGCCGGCGCCTAAAAATCCGTTGATAAATCCTGCCGCAGCCCCCACTGCCGCTAAAATTCCAAGCCGCCCCACGCTCTTTTTTTCTATTGCAATTTTCAAAATTATACCCTTTTTCTGATTATCCCTTGAATTTGCAGGCAAATTCTGCTATTATATAAAGTAGATTATTATCGTCCAGGATGCAGCAATTTCCCTGCAAAACATAGTATTTACATATTTCCAGATGTTTATGAAACGCATCTGTAGATATACAAAATTTTGGAAAGGTACGGTCGTTCCATGGCGCAAAAAAACAAGAGTAAAAAAATCGTCCAACGGGACGGCAGTAAAAAAAATATCCCCCAGGGCAAAAGGCGGGAAAAGACAGTAAGCCGTTCTCTCTGGTCTCAGGTTGCCCCCTATCTCATGATGGTCGGCGCCATTTTTCTGGTCGTCTGCTTTGTTGGCGGTGCGGGAGAAAACCCCGGCATCGTAATCGGTTTTATCTATAAGCTGCTCACCGGCCTGTTCGGCGGCTCTGCTTTTGTAATCCCTGTTTTTTTGGCATACATTGCCATCGCCTGGATGACGGATAAAGCAGAGAGTATCCTTGGTATGCGTACAGGATTTGCCATTGCTTCTGTGATTCTTGCCTCTATGCTGCTGGAAATCATGGCCCCTGTCGACTCCTTCAACATTCCTGATATGTACAGTCGGGGTGCAGAGCTTTTGGGCGGCGGCGTCATCGGCGGGCTGCTGGGCGAATTTTTTCTTGTATGCTTTCAAACCGTGGGCTCTTACGTACTCATCATCGCCATGCTCATTCTCAGCGTCCTTCTTGCCGCAGGGATCACGCCCAAATACGTTTACGTATATTTTTCTACAAAAGCCAAACAGTCTCGTCAGCGCAGGCAGGAAGCCAGAGAATCCGGCGCGCTGTCTGCTGCGTTTCGGGATCCGGACGAAATTGTGCAAGGTATTCCGGATGCGTCCATGTACTCTGAAGCGTCCCCAACGCCTGCCGTACGGGGCAGGAGAAAGAAATTTCACACAGATGTGCCTATAGATATGGAGGATGAACAGATATCG
Organism: uncultured Clostridia bacterium; assembly: GCA_947627475.1. Classification (GTDB taxonomy): domain Bacteria; phylum Bacillota; class Clostridia; order Oscillospirales; family CAG-272; genus Avispirillum. The sequence goes on along the minus strand of CANQWE010000043.1, from coordinate 12,026 downwards.
TCCGACGCCGAACAAGTCCCAAACTCACAAACGGATACCAATCCGGAAGATGCGATCTTTGAGGAAGTTCTGGAACGGACCCGTCAGGATAAAACGCCCCAGGAGCTACAGGCAGAGGCGGAAATCTTTGCCCGGCAGGAAGAAGCAGAGGAAGAAAATGCCACCCAGGTAGATCCGGACAGTGCCGGGCTGCTGGACCAGCTGGCTGACGCTTATCTGGGCGCGGGAAATGGAGCCGAAGAACCAGGGGAGGCGTCCGTGGCTGAGCTGTCCCTGCAACGGGACACCGTTTCTACAGCAGAACCGGCCAAGCCGGAACCTGTACCGGAGCCGGAATATCATTTTCCTCCCCTGTCTTTGCTCAGTGCGGCAGACCATAAAAAGAATGACAATATCCGGGAAGAGCTCCATGAAAATGCATCCCGCCTGGTAAACGTGCTGGCCAGCTTTAACGTAAAAACGAAAATCGTAGGGGCGTCCAGAGGACCCACCATTACTCGGTATGAGCTGCTCCCGGAAGCAGGCACCCGGGTTCGTTCCATCGCCAATTTGGTAGACGACATCGCCCTGAACCTTGCCACTACCGGCGTGCGTATCGAAGCGCCGATTCCCGGCAAAGCGGCTGTGGGCATCGAAGTACCTAACAAAACGGCAGAAACCGTATATTTGCGCAGCCTGTTGGAAACGGAGCTTTTCCAAAAGAACCCCAGCAAAATCACCACCTCGCTGGGCGAAAATGTTGCAGGCGAGCCGGTGATCATGGACATCAAGAAAATGCCCCATCTGCTCATTGCCGGCGCCACTGGTATGGGTAAATCTGTCTGTATCAACTGCCTGCTGATTTCTCTGCTGTATAAGGCCAAGCCCTCGGAAGTGCAGCTGATCCTGATCGACCCCAAAAAAGTGGAATTCAACATTTACAATGGACTGCCCCATCTTTTAGTGCCGGTGGTCAGCGATCCCAAAAAAGCTGCCGGTTCCCTAACCTGGGCGGTGAATGAAATGGAACGTCGTTTCGGCCTGATCGAAGCAGTGGGCGTGCGGGATATCGCATCCTTCAACGAAATTACAAAAAATGACCCGGAATACGATTACATGCCCCAAATCGTCATTGTCATTGACGAGCTGGCAGATTTGATGTCTACCGCGCCGGACGACGTGGAGACCTCCATTGCCCGGCTGGCTGCGAAAGCCAGAGCGGCAGGCATGCATCTGATCATTGGTACCCAGCGTCCCTCTGTAGATGTGATCACCGGCGTAATCAAAGCAAATATTCCTTCCAGAATCGCTTTTACCGTGGCTTCCCAAGTAGACTCCAGAACCATCATCGACAGAAGCGGCGCAGAAAATCTGATCGGCCGGGGGGATATGCTATACAGTCCCGTTGGGGCTTCCAAGCCTATGCGCGTGCAAGGCGCCTTTGTGTCGGAAAAAGAAGTAGACGCAGTGGTGTCCTATATCAAGCAATATAATGCTGCAGGCGGCACGGCCTACAGCGATGACGTTATGAAGCAAATCGAAGAGGAAGCTGCAATGTGCGGCGTGAAAAAGGGAGGCGGCACTGTTGCCGCCGGAGATTCCGGCGAAAACGATCCCCTGATCCGCTCTGCACTGGACGTAGCCTTTGAAAGCGGAAAGGTATCTACCTCTCTGCTTCAGCGGCGTTTGTCTGTAGGCTACGGCAGAGCCGCAAAAATCATTGACAAACTGGAACAGATGGGATATGTCAGCGCGCCGGACGGTCAAAAGCCGCGAGAGCTTTTGATCACAAAGCAGGACTATATGGAACTTATTTTAAAAAGCGAAGATTCTCAGGAGTAATGCGGCAAAAGGAGAGGGAAAATGGGCAGAATGATTGTAATAGAGGGGCTGGACGGCTCCGGGAAAACCACCCAGGGAAATCTTCTGGCCCAGTATTTGCGCGGCCGAGGGATTCCAATGCGTCCTCTCAGCTTTCCAGACTATGGCAGTCGGGGCTGTACTCTGGTGGATATGTATCTGCGGGGTGACCTGGGAAAAGATCCGGATGATATCAATGGATACGCCGCATCTATGTTTTATGCAGCAGACCGGTATATCAGCTACACAACGGATTGGCAAAAAGACTACGATAATCCGGATACAGTAATCGTAGCGACCCGGTATACCACCGCAAATGCATATCATCAACTGGCCAAGCTTCCCAGAGAACACTGGGAAACGTTTCTGACCTGGCTGTATGACTTTGAATATACAAAGCTGGGACTGCCCGAGCCGGACGACGTAATTCTGCTCTCTATGGATCCTGTCCTTTCATCGGCATGTGTAGAAAAACGATCTAAGGAAACTGGTACAAAAAAAGATATTCATGAGTTAGACGCGGACTATCTTGCCCGTTGCCATGGAGCGGCACAGTACGCCGCCCAGCAGGGAGGGTGGAAGATCATCGACTGTGCACCTGCAGGGAATTTGCTTTCCCCGGAAAAAATCCTGACAGAAATAATTTACAATTTAGATCTGTAAATCCTACGAAAAGTGAGGCACCCGTATGGTATACTTATTTTTAGCGCAAGGTTTTGAAGAAATAGAGGCGCTGACGCCGGTAGACCTGCTCCGGCGGGCGTCTGTCCCTGTAACCACTGTGGGAATCGGCGGTAAAGTGATCTGCGGCGCCCACGGGATCCCGGTAGAAGCAGATATCACCGACAGCGAATTTCCAAAATGTCCGGCAAATTTGGAAATGATCGTGCTTCCCGGCGGAATGCCCGGTACAAAAAACTTGGACGCCAGTCCCGTGGTAGAAGAAGCATTATCCTTTGCAGCACAAAAGGGCCGATATATTGCCGCGATTTGTGCTGCCCCCATGATTCCCGGTAAGCGAGGACTTCTTGCGGATAGGCAAGTCGTATGTTACCCCGGTTTTGAAAAGGATCTGCAGGGCGCCACAATAGAGCAAAAGGGCGTCGTGCAGGACGGGATAATCATCACCGGAAAAGCGGCAGGATATGCAGGAGAATTTGCCCTGACTTTGATTGAACTCCTCCAAGGCAGCGACGCAGCCAAAGCAGTACGTGAGGCGATCTATCCATGAACAATATTCCCATTCCCCCTCTTAAAGAAAAAAAAGACCGGATGCGCCGGCAGTATCAGGAGCTTCGCGGCTCTATTTCTAAAGAAGAGCGCCATCGGCGGGACAGTGCGATCTGTCAGGCGGCACTGGATCTGGTCAGTTTTCGTTATGCAGAGATCGTTCTGCTGTATGCGCCAATGGAACGGGAAATCGATGTGCTGCCCATTGCTAGGGCTGCTCTGCAAAAAGGAAAACGCGTTGCTTTTCCCAGATGCGATGCCCAGACAAAAACCATGCAGTATCACTTTGTCACCTCTCTGTCGGAGCTTTCCGTTTCTACGTATGGGATCCGGGAACCCGGAGTCCATCTGCCTATATACGATCAGTCCATCCATTCCAGCAGTGCTGTGTGCTTTGTTCCGGGCTTGGTATATGACCGACAGGGATACCGCTTAGGTTATGGGAAAGGATTTTATGACCGCTATCTCTCTGCCTTCCACGGATGCCGCATCGGCGTCATCTATAGCGATTGCATTGTTTCCCAGGTACCCAGAGGAAGGTTCGATATCCGGTGCGATATTTTGCTCACGGAGAAAAATGTGAGGGTTCCCCGGTGAAAATCAAAGGAATACATGCCGCGCCTGCGCTGCTGATTGTAATCAGCGCGCTGCTTTGCGGTGCGAATCTCATCGATGTAGAGGCAATATCCAAAAACACCAACATTTATCTTACTATCATGGTGCTGGAATTGATTATCCTGGGTGTCCCCGCTGCGTTTTTCTGTATTTTGCGGGGAGGCAGTTACGGCAAAGAGCTGCGGATAAAAATGATGAAAACGCAGCATATAACCCTCACGGTGTGGGCCCTTTTATTTATGACCGCAGGCAGTATCGTACTCAGTTTTCTGATGTATTATCTCTTTCCCGATGCCTTTGTCGCTTCCGCGCTCTCCAACACAGCACAGGGAGAATCCGTCAGCAGGATTAATCTTTTGATCGTCTTCGCCCTGCTTCCGGCATTGCTTGAGGAGTTTCTTTTTCGCGGGATCCTGTGTGCCGAGTATAGCTCCTATGGTGCATCTGTAGCCGTAGTCATGAGCTCACTATGCTTTGCCCTGCTGCACTTCAGCTTTGTGCGTCTGCCGATTTACTTTTTCATGGGCGTCGTTCTTTCACTGACAGCAGGGGCAACCCGTTCTCTGGTTCCTTCTATTTTAATTCACGCGGCCAATAACGCCTTTGTGCTCTTTTTTGAAACATACTTGTACCGCATAGCCGGTAAGCATAGCGGCGGACTGATCCTTCTTGCCTTTTTGATTGGCGTAACTACACTGGTGTTTGCGATTTTATTCTTCAGCAGGGCGGAAAAACTATATTACGGATATGGGGTGATGAATCGCCCTTCCCCTCTGATCCGCAAAAGGCAGTCCGGAGAGCTTTCCTTGCCTGCACAGGCGTTTCTATCTCCGACCTTTATTTTGTTCGCTGTTTTTGCAGTGATTCTTACCGTGTTTTTATAAGACAAACATCTGCTTTGCCCCCATTCAGCCGGATTGGCGGGAGAAACGAGGTAATTTATGTATAAAAGTCCAGAGCAAGGCCCGGATAACAATCTGGGAGAGGACAACGAAAAACTTTTCCAAAAGAAAAAATCCAATGCGTCCCAGCCTGCACGGGCACCGGAGAATCCGGATCCCAAACAGGGAAATCCCGCACGCGTATACGCTTCGAAGCCCGCAGCAAAAGACAACGTACCTGCTTATGCCAATCGGCGCAATACGAACAAGGAAGGAACAAACGGATCGGACACGCCAAGTCCCGCTGCACCTACTGTAAAGATCAATACCACTCCAAAGGTACCAAAAACGGCAGTGGAAAAAAGGCATGTTTCCCCTGCCGCTCCGGCAGGACGAGGACCTATCACACCTTCTGCTCCTGTTACACCAACACCGCAAAAGCAGGACTCTCCTGCTTTTGCCGCACGCAGGGCTTCAGAAAACGCTGGCACTCCAACGCCCTCCCAGAGTCAGCCTGCTGCCGGGCCGACAAATAAAAAAGCAGGGCTCTCCCGACTGGGTGCAGACATGATGGCAAACTCCGTAAAGGCCATCACCTACATTGTGCTGGTTTTGGTTGTGGCAATTTTCATTTCAATATTCGTCATCCGTGTGGGCAACGATATCTTTGCCTTTGTAAAAAGCGAAGACACGGTGGATATCACTATCCCGGAAGACGCAACCACTCAGGACATCGCTTCTATTCTATATGACAACGGCATCATCTCCTATCCCAATATATTCAAGCTATACGCCTCTGTAAAAAAAGAAACCGGTGAATATCTGGCCGGAGATTACACCGTCTCGCCTTCCATGAGTTATGACGAGCTGCGTCGGGAGTTCAAGCCCAAGGCGGCAGAGGGAACCAGTTGGATCACCATTCCCGAAGGATATACCACAGATGAAATCATCGATTTGATGGTTTCTTACGGAATTGGTGAGCGGGAAACCTATGTGGACGTTATCAACAATTATGATTTCGACTATTGGTTTATCGATGAGCTGGAGGCAGGCGGCATTCCGGAGGGTCGGTACTACCGGCTGGATGGATATCTGTTTCCGGATACGTATCAGTTCTACAACAGTTCCAGTGAAGTTACCGTTATAGATAAACTACTGGCTAGATTCAATCAGGTATTTGTGGAGGACTACCGGACCCGGGCCGCGGAGCTTGGTTATTCTGTTGACCAGATTCTCTCCATTGCTTCCCTGATCGAAAAGGAAGCCGGCACCGCAGACGATTACAGAAAAATTTCCTCTGTATTTCACAATCGGCTCAGCCGACCGGATCTGCACCCAAAGCTGCAAAGTGACGCAAGTACAGCGTATGCGCTGCAGATGATCAACGGAGAGCGCCCCACGACCATCACGCCGGACGATAATAACAATACGGATAGTCCCTATAATACGTATCTGTATGACGGACTGCCGCCGGGACCGATTTCCAACCCCAGCGCCAGCGCCATCCGGTATGCGTTGTATCCCATGGAATCCAATTATTATTATTTTGTGTCTGCAAATAATGGAACGACTCTCTATGCATCAACCCTTGTAGAACACAATCAAAACATTCAGAAGGTCGCACAAATGAACAACAGCCAGCAAGCTGGCTAAAAAGCAGAAAGGGGGAAGTGCTTTGCATATTTCTATAGACAGTCCTGTCAGTGTGCTGCGAGGTGTAGGGCCGGCCAAAACCGCTTCCCTCGCTGCTGCCGGGATCGTGACCTTAAAGGATTTAATTCATCATTATCCCAGGGCCTACCAAAACAAGGCGGATATAAAAACGCTGGCAGAGGCTGCTGTGCTTTGCAGCCAATCTGCAGCAGAAGCGGGCGGCGCCGAGAACAAGCAATCGGTGCCGCCCTGCGCTTTTCTTTTGACTGTATCCGGAGAACCTATGTATAAGGTGATCCGGAGAGGTATGAGCATTCTGCGCTTTCGGGCCTTTGATGAAACAGGGGTATGTGAGATTACATACTTTAATCAGCCGTATCTGCGAGATGTGTTTCATACAGGATCTACCTTCCGGTTTTGGGGCAGACCCGCCATGGAGCGGGGCATTCTAAAGCTGACCGCACCCGTTCAGGAGGCATGGACGGAAGACGCAAGCCTGCCGCCTATCGTGCCGGTATATCCACTGTGTGCAGGACTTTCGCAAAAGTATCTGGCTTCCTTGATTCGGGAAGGGTTGAAAGCGGCTGTATCGCAAATCACGGATCACCTTCCCCCATGGATACTCCAACAAAATCATCTGTGTACCTTGGGTTACGCCCTGGCAAACATTCACTTTCCCCAAAGTCTGGAAGCGCTGGAAAGTGCCCGTAGACGGTTTGCATTTGACGAGCTGTTCTGTACTGCCGCTGCCATGGCTTCCATTAAAGATGGCAGAAAAGGAGGCGAGGCGCCTGTTTTGCAGAAAAATGCGCTTACACCTCTTTTGAAAAAACTCCCTTATCAGCTTACCGGCGCCCAACAGCGCTCTGTCAGGGAAATTGCAGCGGACTTGGGATCCGCCGTACCCATGTGTCGGATTTTATGCGGTGATGTAGGATCGGGTAAAACAGCGGTTGCTGCCTGTGCGGCACATATTGCCCTGCAAAATGGGTATCAGTGTGCGCTGATGGCCCCCACTGAAATTCTCGCCCAGCAGCACTACAGCGAACTGGGTCCGCTTTTTGAAAGTCTGGGGTATCGTACTGCCCTGCTTACCGGATCCGTTCCAGCATCCAAAAAACGCAAAATCCATACTGCCCTGTCTGCCGATACAGACAGGATCGACTTTGTCATTGGAACCCACGCCCTTTTATCAGATGCCGTTTCCTTCTCCGCGCTGGGCCTTGTAATCACCGATGAGCAGCACCGGTTTGGTGTAAATCAGCGGGCGATGCTGCGGGAGAAGGCAGGACAGGCCCACACCCTGGTCATGAGCGCTACCCCTATTCCACGCACCCTTTCCCTGGTGCTTTTTGGAGATCTGGATATTTCCCGTCTGGATGAAATGCCGCCGGGGCGGCAAAAAATCGACACCTTTGTCGTAAATGAGAGCTATCGCACCCGGCTTGTCGGGTTCATCCGCAAGCAAAAGGAAAAGGGGCACCGCACCTATGTAGTGTGTCCTGCCATCGAAGAAAGCAAAAAGAAGAGAAAAGTATCGGAAGACACAGAAGAGCTGGCCAATATTGACTTTTTCACAGAGGCAGTAGAGGAACTTCCTCTAAAGTCTGCTGTCGAACATGCGGCAATGCTGCAATCCATGCTGCCGGATCTATCCATTGGCCTGGTACACGGCAAAATGAAGGCCGCAGAAAAAGAGCAGGCTATGGAGGCCTTTTATAGGGGAGAATCGGATGTACTGGTGTCCACTACGGTGATTGAGGTAGGCGTCAACGTGCCGCAGGCTACCTTAATGATTATTGAAAATGCGGAGCGTTTTGGTCTCTCTCAGCTGCATCAACTGCGTGGGCGGGTAGGCCGGGGCGATGCAAAATCCTATTGTGTGCTGGTATCCGATGCAGTGACAGACACTTCCCTGCAACGTCTGTCTGTTATGTGCCGTACCAACGATGGATTTCAAATTGCAGAAGAAGATCTGCGTCTGCGAGGTCCGGGGGACTTTTTTGCATCACAGGGAACTTTTCGGCAGCACGGAGGACCTGCACTGACATTTTCTGCCGGCTGCAGTGACACTGGTCTCATCTCTGCGGCTGTAAAGTCCGCAGGTGCCTTGATTGCCGCAGATCCGGAATTGACTTTGCCTGAAAATCGCCTCCTTGGTGCATATATATCCCATATGATTCGTTCCTCTTTCCACACGATCAGTTGAAAGCAGGTTTGCCACACTTTCTTTTCACAGCAGAAAAGGGAAAGCGTTGTATCCGGTTAAATAAGCTTGGTTTTGGAAAACATGTAGTGGAGTACAATAAAAAATATTTTATGGGGATTCAAACCGCTTGACTACGAAATATCAGGTTGGCGTCATCAAAGCTGCCGGAGGAAAGGAAAAGCTACCCCTCTGGCACCTACGGCGCCACCTCCCCTAACAAGGGGAGGCTTTTTATATTTTGCTATGGTCTCATTTTCCGGGGGCTGATTACGCAGCCTTAAATGGGCAGGCTCTATATAATTATGCTACGATGACTCGTCCCAAATGCTTCACAAGCGGAAATACAAATAGAAGGGATGACTTTACTTGTTGTGTAGCACCGCGCCTATCCCCGTGTTTCACTGTATGAAACACGAGTGGATACCTTTGTGTTATGTAGCGGCGTTTCCTCCCCAGAAAACTGTAGCGATCTTCCAAAGCCACGTAGTTATCTCCGAAAGTCGTATAGCAATTCTTTGACTTGAACGACTATTTTGTTAAAGGTAACCGTTGCAGCGAGCCTATTTTCAAAAAATTGGCTAACCTCATCATTTACGTAAGTTTTCCTTTTCTTAAGAAAATCCTTTAAATTGTTTCAATAAATGTTTCGTCCGTCCTTTTCATTTTTTAAAATGCCCCTTCTCCACAGCATTTGCCGAAAAACGATTTGTCTATTTGTCGGCAGCCTTTCCAAGCTCTGAAGGGAAACAATGTAATATCGAAACTACACTATATAAAAAAGAGGGGGTTCCCCTCTTTTTTATATAGTGTAATTTCATTATTCTTCTGTACGCTGCCCGCGCAGCAGGGCAATTTCTCTGGCATATCCATCCAGTTCATTTGGCGTTTCCAGGTAAAAGGGCAAATCCCGCAGCAGCGGATGGTTGATGATTTTTGTAATTCCCGCAAGGCCCAAAAATCCCTCTCCAATTTTTTCATGCCGATCCTTGGCGGCGCCTACTGGATTTTTACTGTCATTCAAATGGACTGCGCGCAGCAGCTGTATGCCAATGATATGATCAAATTGCTCCAGTACCGCATCTGTATCCCGGGCAATATCATAACCGCCGTCCGATATATGGCAGGTATCCAAACATACCCCTAAATGGGGGCGAACAGACGCATCAACACTGTCTATAATCGCCCGCACCTCTTCAAAGCACTTGCCAAGCTCTGTACCCTTCCCGGCCATGGTCTCGATCAGTAGCGTTGTCCCCTGTCCCGGTGTAATCACTTCGTTTAAGATGGCAGCGATGTTGGCAATGCCCGCTTCCACGCCGATCCCCACATGGGCGCCGGGATGAAAATTGTACAGTGCGCCGGGAATCTCCTCCAGCACAGAAATGTCCTCCGCCATAGCCTCCCTGGTGTAGTCCCGGATCCGGTCTACCCCTGAGGCAGGATTGAAGGTATAAGGCGCGTGGGCCAGAGGCGGCGCAAACCCATGCTCCTGCATCAGCGATACAAGTCCCGCCACATCTGCCGGATCCGGCCGCTTGAATCCCCTGCCCCTGGGATTACGAGTAAAATACTGAAAAGTATTGGCGCCGATGGAAAGGGCCGTTTTACCCATCGCCGCATATCCATCGGAAACAGAAAGATGACATCCTATATAAAACATATGAAACCTCAATCCTGCATAATACTATAGCTTTTGCGTATATCATATCATGTGAGAGGCTTTCTGTCAATGTTTACCCGATTGACAAGAAAAGAGGAAAAGATTATAATATAATAGATTGATATGGCATTGCTTGGGAAGGGAGGCACTTTTTATATGAAAAAATCAAAGGTGATCTCCTTTGCAAAGATTCGGCAAGAAATTATGGATATCATCATGGAAGTTGTGGGAGACCAGGTGAATGTCTATGCAGCCCAAGCCAGCTTTTTTATTATCATCTCCGTAATTCCCTTCATTATTTTGTTGCTGAGCCTGGCAAAGTATGTAATTGATGTAGATTGGGTAGTAGGTTGGATCGAAAGTCAAATATCCGGGGATGTTGGCAGTCTGCTGCAGTCTGTGCTTGCGGAGGTAACAGAAAAGGCGGGGATCTCCCTTGTTTCTATTACTGCGATTTCCACGCTGTGGAGCTCCTCCCGCGGGGTAAATGCGGTGATTCGCGGGATTTGGAGCGCCTATGGAATCCGGATCAATGAAAACTTCCTTTTTGATATCCTGCGTTCCCTTCTTTATACGCTTTCCTTTATTCTCACGCTTCTCGGATCCCTGGTAGCCTTGGTATTTGCAGATTCCATCCGCGATTTCTGCGAAGGTCGCTATCCGATCGCCACGATTATTTTTGATATTATTATCCAGTGCAGTACTGTAGTTTTCATCATTGTACTCACACTGTTTTTTGCTCTAATCTACAACACCGCCTCCAAAAAAGGCAAGCGGCTTTCCAAAGACGCTTATATAGGTCTTTCCGATAAGTTGCCCCGAGGATATCTCGCCCAAATGCCCGGCGCTATCTTTGCAGCGCTGGGATGGGTTTTGTTTTCCTATTTCTATTCACTGTATATTCGCTATTTTCCATCCGCGTCATACTTGTACGGAAGCCTTGCGGCCATCGTATTTTTGATGCTGTGGTTATATATCTGTATGATGATTTTGATATACGGAGCAGAAATCAACAAGTACATCTTTCGGAAGTGGTCCGGCCGGAAACGAAAAACGGCGCTTGCAGAGAATTCTGTGCAGGACTCGTCTCCAAATGCAGTGGCATCTGGGCGCAGAAAAAAATAGTCTGTAAAATAAAAGCACAGATACAATAGAAGAAAGAGAAAAAATGATGGAAAAGGACCCCTTTAGTGGCTTTGCCACCGCCCCGGCAAACGCCAGCGATTCGCAAAGAAGGGGAAGCTTCGCCCCATGTTTGCCCCCCTTTGAAGAGGGGGTGGCAAGCGATAGCGAGCAGGGGGAGAGATGCAGCAAACCACCCTTTCGTCCTCTCCTATGTTGCGTCTGAGTCAAAAGTAAAAAGGGATCCGTCAGGATCCCTTTTTACTTTTTCCATACCGAAGCAGGCGCATGGAATTGCTGACTGCAAGAATTGCCACCCCTACATCGGCCAGTACGGCAACCCACATACCTACCAAATTCAATGCTGCCAATAGCAGAACCAGCAGCTTTGTGCCAAGAGAAAAGACAATATTGGAACGTACGATTCCCAGGGTCTTCCGGGCAAGCCGCACCCCATATGCAAGACGAGTCAGGTCTGTATCCATCAGCACCGCGTCTGCCGTCTCTACTGCGGCATCGCTCCCTAGCGCGCCGATGGCCACTCCGATATCTGCTCTGGCCAGTGCCGGAGCATCGTTGATCCCGTCCCCCACATACATCAGCCTTTTGCCGCTTTCGCACAAAGCTTCGATCTTTTCAAATTTTTCTTCCGGCAGAAGCTGGGCATACACAATATCCGCATGAACCAAATCCTTGACGCGTCCGGCCGCCTGAAAATGATCGCCTGTCAGGATCGCTGTTTGCTCCACACCTGCTGCCTTCAGTTTGTGCAGAGCATCCTTTGCGGTAGGGTTTACCACATCGGCAAGCAAAATAA
>CANQWE010000042.1 GCA_947627475.1 uncultured Clostridia bacterium | reverse complement strand
CCGATTCTATTGCTTGCCGACCGGCAAACGGTGGGGGGATATGCAAAGATCGCTACAGTGATAAAGGCCGATCTGCCGAAAATTGCCCAGCTGCGGCCGGGAGATACGATTCGGTTTGTCAAGACAGGAAGAAAAGAGGCGCTGTGTGCGCTGCGTAAAATGCAGGATTCTCTTGCAAATATAAAAGAGCAGCTATGAAAGAGGGATTCAGTATGCGTGATATGAACGCCACGCCGGCACAGGTGCGGGAAAAAATCCGCAGGGGAATGATTACCGGTCAGACTGCAGGAATGTGCAATGGATTTGCGCAGGCAAATCTGTGCGTATTGCCCCGGGAATATGCTTATGATTTTCTGCTGTTTTCCCAGCGTAATCCTGCTCCGTGCCCTATTTTGGAAGTCAGTGATCCGGGAGACCGTCTTCTGCACATGATTGCAAAGGATGCGGACATCGCGACGGATTTTCCCAAATATAGAATTTACCTCGATGGGGTACTGTCGGAGGAAGTGACCGACGCCTCTCCCTTTTGGCGAGACGATCTTGTATCCTTCCTCATCGGCTGCTCTTTCTCTTTTGAGGGAGAACTTCTGGCTGCCGGGATACCTGTACGCCACATCGAGGAAGGGAAAAATGTTCCCATGTTTCTTACAAATATTCCCTGTCAGTCGGCTGGGATTTTTCACGGCAATATGGTTGTGTCCATGCGGCCTATGCCGGCGGATCAGGTGGTACGGGCGGTAAATGCCACCGCTTCTATGCCCAAGGTCCACGGCGCTCCTGTACATATCGGGGATCCGGAAAAAATTGGTATATCCGATATCCAATGCCCGGATTTTGGAGACGCGGTGACTGTCTATCCGGGAGAGGTGCCGGTGTTCTGGCCCTGCGGTGTAACGCCCCAGGCTGCAGTGATGGCGGCAAAGCCTTCCCTTGCCATTACCCATGCGCCGGGGCATATGCTGATTACAGATATCCCCAATGCGGCGCTGAAATACTGACAGTAGGTGTACAATGAAGAAAAAAGTAGATTTAAACTGTGACATTGGCGAGGGCTTTGGAGCGTATCATATGGATACAGATAGCGAAATTATCCGTTGCATCACCTCTGCCAATATTGCTTGCGGCTTTCATGCTTCCGATCCCCTGATTATGGATCAAACGGTACAGATAGCTCTGCATGCCGGTGTGGGTCTTGGGGCACATCCGGGATATCCCGACCTGATGGGATTTGGCCGCCGCAACCTGCAGGCGTCTCCTGCCGAGGTACAGGCATATGTAACCTACCAGCTGGGAGCACTACATGCATTTGCCCGGTCCCGGGGCGGGAAGTTGTCGCATGTGAAACCCCATGGAGCGATGTACAATATGGCGGCAAAGGATCCGTCTCTTGCCCGGGCCATTTGTACTGCTATATATCAATTTGATAAGAACCTGATTCTGCTGGGCCTTTCCGGCAGCTGTATGCTGACGGAGGCAGAGAAAATGGGCCTTTCTGTGGCCAGAGAAGTATTTGCGGATCGTGCGTATGAATCGGACGGCACATTGGTCCCCCGTACGAAACCGGGAGCTATGATCCAAGAGGAGGAAGTGGCAGTGACCCGGGTAGTACGTATGGTGCAGGAGGGACGTGTGCAGGCCGTCGACGGAACGGATATCGCAATCTGTGCAGACTCTATCTGTGTACACGGAGACAGTCCAAAGGCTCTGCTGTTTACACAAAAAATTCGTACAGCGCTGGAAGATGCCGGCGTGCAGATTGTACCGCTTGCGGAAGTGGTGAGGGAATAAAACTTTCTATTTTGGAGCAGCCCAATGGGATATCAGAGAATTTGTGCTAAGATCGATTTAAACGCGATTGAAAAAAATGTTGCAGGGGTGCGCGAGCGTATTCCTGAAAATACAAAAATTATGGCAGTGATTAAAGCAGACGCTTACGGCCATGGCGCGGCCGTACTTGCAGAATTTTTAAAGAATCAGGTGGATTGGTTCGGCGTTGCCACGGCAGATGAAGCGGCAGAACTGCGCAGTCACGGGTGCCGGAAACCGATTCTTATTTTGGGATATGTCCATCCGGAAGAATATCCCCTGCTTGTGGAGAAAAATATTACTGCGGCGATTTTCCGCTATGCAGATGCAAAAATGCTGTCCGATGCGGCACTGCTCCAAGGAAAAATCGCTGAAATCCATATTAAGATCGATACAGGCATGGGCCGGATCGGTTATCCGGTCTGTCTGGAGGCCGCGGAGGAAATTCGGGAAATTTCCCGTCTGCCGGGTCTGCGTATCACCGGCATGTTCAGTCACTTCTATCTGGCGGATGCAAGAGATAAAACGGCAGCCTTGGCTCAACGGGATCGCTTCGATCAAATGATCCAAATGCTGGGGGAGCTGGGCGTAGACATACCCCTGCTGCATTTAGACAACAGCGCTGGTACCATGGAGCTGGATAAATATTACGATATGGTGCGTATGGGTATCATGCTGTATGGGATTTATCCGTCCGATGAAATGGACCCCGCCTACCCGCTGTATCCTGCTATGGAGCTTATATCCCACATATCTCATGTAAAAATGATACAGGCAGGAGACGGCGTCAGCTACGGGCATATCTATGTAGCGGATTACCCCGAGCGGATCGCAACGATTCCCGTCGGATATGCAGACGGATATCCTAGAAGCCTGTCCAATCAGGGATATGTATTGATACGCGGCAAACGCTGCCCGATTCGCGGCAGAATCTGTATGGATCAGATGATGGTAGATGTATCTGGCTTGGAAGATGTGCAAATCGGTGAAAAAGTAGTATTGATGGGCCGCGACGGGGAAGAGCAAATTACTGCAGCGCAGGTAGGCGATGCTGCCGGTTCCTTCAGCTATGAATTCGTCAGCGGCATTGGAATGCGGGTTCCGCGGGTATATTATTATTATGGTAAAGAAGTCGAAATTGTAAATCGATTGCAAAAATAGAGGAATTTACATTCTCATTAAAATTGCACCAATTCATACAAATATAATTGTTCTTTTTTTGTAAATTTTACTTGACATTGCCCGTCAAACAGTATATAATGAACCCATAGAAATATGATATGGAGGTGCAAAAGTGCACATGAAAAAGCTGTTTTCTATTGTTTTAATGGCAGCTCTGCTTGTTACTTGCATCACACCGGCCCTCTATTCCTCCGCAGCAGACGTTCCGTCTTTTGTGGTGGCTGAGAATACCGAGTTTGATGAAAACGCAGGCACAGTCGATGTAACTTTCGGCATTGCAGACAACCCTGGTATCTCCGATCTGTATGTTTTGATATACTACATGCAGGATGAGTTGGCTGTTGCTGATGTTGCAGGTAACGACGATTATGATGCGAGCACAGGTGGCAGTGGTCTCTCTACCGACGCCAAATACAAGAAGTATTTTCAGGCGCCTGAATTTGAAGAGGGAGTTACATATGGTGTAACCCAGATCGATGTTTTCTCCCTTGCTGATGGTGACCAGACCAATAATGGTACTGCCTTTACAGTTACATTTGATCTTGTTGGCGACCATGCAGCAGGTGCAGAGTTCACATATGGTGTTAAGCTGAAAGAGGCTGCTAATGCCAATGGCGACGAAATCACATTTGTTGGCAAACAGGAAGGGAAACTGACCGCTACTCCTGACCCCTACAAAGACATCTACGAGAACTTTACTGTATTCACTACAGAAGGAACTGTAGAGGTAGGTGCAAAAGAAGTAACAGTAGACCTTCGTCTGGTTAACAACCCTGGCATCAATGCGATTCGTACTTTTATTGCGTATGATGAAGCTTTGAACCTGACAAAAGTTGAAACGGTTGACGGTATCTTCACCGGCAAAGAATTCGAAGTGAGTGAAGATAAACACGCAGATCCTTCTGAAAGTGCATCTGCGAAAAATGCTTTCGAGCATAAGGGCATTCCGCTTGATGGAAAAGCTTGCGCTATTCTTTTGGCAACTGCAAGCGAAGAAGTAAACAGAACTGCCGGCGGCGTTTTGGCTCGTCTCACTTTTGCTTTGCCGGAAGGTATGCAGGCAGGCGACAGATATGCTATCGATTTCTGCTGGACCGGTACGGACGTAGTGCAGCTTGATATGGAAAATCTTGACGAGTATGGAAAACCTGAGTTGGTCTTCCTGGAGCCAGATAATCCTACCTGCTATGTGGGAACAAAGGTTTGCGAGCATCCCAATGTAGTCCTGGAAGAAGTAAAACCTGCAACCTGTACAGAAACTGGTCTGAAGAGCGGCGAATGCCCGGATTGCGGTGCTACCGTTGAGGAAGTTATTCCTATGATTCCTCATACACCTTCTGATACTCCGAAGGTAACTCCTCCTACCTGTACCGAAGCTGGTAAGATTACAACGGTTTGTTCTGTTTGTGGTAACGATATTGAAACAGTAGAGGATCCTGATAATCCTGCATTGGGTCATGATACAGAAAATGCAACAGAAAAGATTACCAAACCTGCAACCTGTACAGAAACTGGTCTGAAGGACATCATCTGTGGCAGAGAGGGATGTGGTGAAGTCCTGCAGAAGGACGTAGAGATTCCTATGATCCCTCATACTGAGGCAACCAAAGTAGTGGATCCTACCTGTACCGAAGCTGGCAAGATCATTACTTACTGTTCTGTTTGTAATACTATAATTAAAGAAGAAGTAGATCCTGATCATCCTGAGGCTTTGGGTCATACTCCTGGTACTCCTGTAATTACAAAGCCTGCAACCTGCACAGAGGAAGGTTCTCAGGATATCTTCTGTACGGTATGTGAAGAAAAGATCGCAACAGAAACGATTCCGATGTTGGAGCATGAAATCGTAACAGAAGTAATTGATCCTACTTGTGTTGAGGCTGGCAAAATTGTTACTAAATGCTCTGTTTGTGGCAAAGTATTCAGTGAAGAGGTAGACGAGGAACATCCGGCTACTGGTATCCATACACCGGGCGAACCTGAAATCGTTGAGCCGACAGCTACAGAAGATGGTTCTAAGACAATTAAATGTACTGTTTGCGGCGAGATTCTTTCCACCGAAAAGATTCCTGCAACCGGTGTTGTTACAACCGATGATGGTGCTAAGGATACAACCGCTTCTTCTAAAGATGAAACAACTAAGGCTCCTAACAAGGATACAGGTAAAAATCCTGTAACCGGCGATAACATGGTATATGTAGTCGTTGTTGCTGCTTTGGCAGTCGTTGGATGTGCCGCTGTAGTTGTTATCAGAAAGAAAAAAGTTTCTGAGAAATAATTTTTGTGTGTTATATTAAAAGCCCTGGAATTTTCCAGGGCTTTTCTTTTGTAAAAAGTAAATTAGGATTCTTGCAAAAATATGGTTTACGTGGTACAATAACGAGTAATAGAAGAAACAAAAAAGGAGGTAAAAATGAATAAGAAATTTAGTGCAGTGGGCCTCCTTTTAATAGTGGCAGTTGTTTTTTCAGGTTGTGGCATCAGAGACTTTTTTTCTACCCTTGGCTTTGATACCCATGATTATGAAGGTGAGGAGATACTGGAGACACATGATGGTGAAAGCGAAACAGCAGCGGAACTTGCAGAGATGCTGAAAATATTGACAATTCACTCGCCAGTTCTTACTCCCTTTAACGGGGCAAACGAGGCTATGGAATCTTGTCGGGATTCTGTTCTTAATTATATGCTGAACGAAAGCTACGCAAAATATACCGGAAATATTACACTTTTGGATCAGGTCAAAGATGCGTATCCCCATATGCAGGTTTCTGCAATTATACCAGCAGAAGACTTTGAAAATACTGTCTATACTTATTTCGGGGGAAGACAAAAAATAAAAAACGTAGGCAGTACATTATTTGTATATTTAGAAAAAGTCCATGCATATATTACTGTTGCGCAGCCTCAGGAGAGCAGTGTGCAGTTTGAAATACAAAAAATTGAAGAAACGGAAAACACCTACCGGGTTTATTTTTACTGTACTTTACATGAGGAAGTTTCTCCTGCGTACAAGGCGCTGATTATTAAGCGGGATGACGGTAATTCCTATTTTCGTTATCTGGAAGAAGAATAGACATATAAAAAGCCATCGGATTATGCCGATGGCTTTTTTACCGAAATATTTGATATGCTCGCTTTTCCAAGGCAAATAGGAGAATCAGTCCAAGTCCCACACAAGCGATTAACTCTCCGATGCCTACTGTAAGGGATAGAAACCAGATTGCTGCAGTGTCCCCGTACACAAGCCGCAGCACCCATGGTACTATAATGATGTTAGCTACCAAATTTGGAATAGGAATCAACAGTTTAAGAAATAGGACATTCTTACCGTTACATTTTTTTGCGTATCTGCCAATGAGGTAAGCCCCCAGCGCTCCTAAAAGCGTAGCCAGAGACCCAAAAAGAATGTCTAAAGGGGCACAGGCGGTCAGCAAATTGGCCATGGCACATCCGATAAAAAGACCGGGGATTGCAGCCGGTGTAAAGTATGGAAGCACACATAGGGCTTCCGAGAGCCGTACCTGAATGGCGTCGGACGCAAGACCTGCCAATGCAGAGACAAAGGTGAGAGCCACATAGACCGCCGCAATAAGACCGGACTGTACGATAAAAATAAGCGTCTTTTTGTTTTTCATATTCAGTTTTCTCCGTAGTTTTGTTTTTTGTGAGGATTTTGCGAACTCACGATTTATAGTATAGCACAAATATCGACATATGTAAAGCTATTTTACAATTTCTGCAAATTGAATACCGCCAAAGTCAGATAATGGCCCATCCCAAAGCTCTATAATGGAAAAGCCTCTTTTTCTGCAGTAAACTGCTAATGCGCGTCCTGCGCTGGAACTGCTGGCCTGTCCATATAAATAAACCGTATTTTCCCAAACACCGCCGCATCCACCGATGAATCCTGTGTCATATCCTGGAAGCTGTATACCTCCGGATGGAATTTTATATACGGGAATGTCTATTTTCTTTCCGGAACAGCAGATGGAGGGATCTGCTGTCACCACAGTCCCGCCTATGAATAGAGAAGCGCATCCTGCATATCCTTGCTTTGTGTCTACTGCAAGATATGGCAGTAGTTCTGGAGCCAGAGAAGCCCGTCTGGCAATCAATTTTTTTTGATCTGGTAAAAGCAATGTGTTTAACCCCACGTCTAATGGATATTTCGCTGAACGAGGGGCAGCTGTACAAACTAACTGTAATTTACACAGATATACCATTTTATCAATAATCGTGTGCGCCAAACGGTAATAAGTTTGATGACAAAATAGTTTTCCATCCAAAATAGTAATCAGCATGTCAGGATGGTGGGCGACTGGTGGATCCAGCAGTGGATCAGGAGGCATTTTTATTATGGTAAAATTTTCAGAAAGCTTATGAACTGCTTCGACGGGGCTGTTTTCGCTGACGATTGCAATAGCAGACATTCTTTGTACCTCTTAAAACACAAAAACTCCCGCCAAATAGCGGGAGCAATGTGTCAAAGATTAAACACGCTCAACCTTGCCGGAACGCAAGCAGCGGGAGCAAACATGAACGGTTTTGTGTGTTCCCTGAACAACAGCACGTACTTTTCTAATATTGGGTTTCCACATTCTGTTTGTTTTGCGGTTGGAATGAGAAACATTGTGACCAAATACAACGCCCTTGCCGCAGATTTCACATTTAGCCATTTTTTACCTCCGTTTATATGGATCCATATAATCAAAATTCAACAGATAATATTTTACCATATATATTTGGAAATTGCAATACTTTTTGCAATATTTTTGCAGTACATTGAAACATAAATAAAAAATCAGTTTTTATGAATTTTTTGACAGATTTGATCAAAGGATAAACCATATTTGTCGGCAATATCCTTTGCATAACTTTTTCCATCCGGGTTTTTTCGGAGTACACGGAAGGTACGGCGGCCGTCTTCAGCTACTTCAGCGACCATATTGTCAATGGGGACGCCGCCTCTCGGGATACAGGTCTGATTGATTTGATCCACCGCGGCCGCAAGATCATGGAGATGGGTAGAAAATATCAAGCGGCATCCTACCATACTGAATCCGGCAAGGACTTCAGAAGCGATATAAGCCCCTTCATAGGATCCTGTAGAGGATAAGGATTCGTCCAGTAAAACGAGACTATTGGCGGTAACCTTATCAAAGATAGCATCCAGACGGGCGCATTCTTCTCCAAGCCTGCCTTTTTCCACAGTGTCCTCACTTCCTGTGGGAAAATGGGTGAAAATGTGATCGCAGGGGCTCATAACAACCTTTTCTGCACAAACAGGAAGCCCCAGCTGCGCCATAGCAAAAGCGTGTCCTACAGAGCAGGTAAGCACGCTTTTTCCTCCGCGATTCGGTCCAGTAATCACATATATCATAGCGCTGCTGTCAAAAGTGATATCGTTGGAAATCAGTGCGGAATCGGTTTTGGCTGCAATAACCGGGTTGCAGAGTCCCTTTGCCTGAAAGATATTCTCGGACGTATCTCGAATTTCCGGTATACATAAGGGACATCCTCTCTCCTGTAGCTCACGGATCAGCGCTGCCCCCTTTGTGACAAATTCAATTTCCGGGATCATATGCAAAAGAAAATCCGTATTGTCCAAAACGTAATACTGGACCGCACGCTTCCAGGAACGAATGGAAGTTTTAAATACATCAGCAATGGCGTTGTTGAAAGCATTCATCATGGCCATTTGCTGATTTTCATTTTGACCTTTATGAAAGGGAATCAAACTTGCAATACAGGTCTTATCGTCATTTTTAAAGTCCAGACGCATGACTTTGTCAAAAAATTCTCCGCTTTTAAACCGATCGCTGTTTACAGATAAAACCCCGGCAGATTCGGGGAACATTCGGGCGTCCAAGTTGACGCCTATTGTAACGCTGCGGATATCCCGCACACGCGATGCCAGACTATTTAGCTTTTCTGTCAGATTTTTATAGTACTTGCTTTCTGTTAGCAAAGAAATTCGTTTTGTTAGGTTCTGCAGGGCGGGAGAAGTGACCTGATCACGAAAAGGAAGAAGCTCTTCCTGCAGCATGGACATCAGCGAGGTATATATTTCAATTTCAGATATACTATATAAATAACTATCTCCTACAGCAGTCTCAGAATACATTTTGCGCAGTTCTGTAATATCATATAGAAAGGGGAGCATGCGAACAAGAATATCACACAGGACCGGATAAGCGGTAAGATCAGCAAAGGTTTTTTGGCGGTACTGGATTACCCTAGCATCTGTGGTAAAAAAACTTCCGATTTCGCCGGAAGAAAGATCGATTAAATTATATAATTCCAGCTGCTCGGCGCTATCATGCGGCAGACCGGGTGCAGATTGATAGGACGCGGCCTGCGTCTGTGCGTCCGGATACAGCAAACTGATATCGGAAAGTTCTGCTGCAAAATCCTGTTCTTTTTCTTCCATGTATATCCCTACCTTTCTAACCATATATAAGATACCATAAAATAAAATAAATAGAAATAGAGTTCATGAAAAATTAAAAAATGCGTCAAATAATTTGTGGGATAAATATATAAAATTCATTGCAGATAAATCGCCATTGTGGTATAATACTAATGAAAAAGTATGCATATTGCCTGGAATATGTATGAACTGACAATAATAACCTAAGGAAAGGAACCGGATATCCCGGAAAAAGCCATGAGAAAGATACTTGCTTTCCTTGCATTGATTCTAACTTTATCAATGCTCTTCCTGACCGCATGCGACGAGGATAAAAAAAGCAAAGATACCACTAAGTCTCTGGAAACTGCAGAGGAAACCACAGAAGAGGATACCACGGAAGAAGAAACTACTGAGGAGGAAACCACGGAGGAAACGACCGAGGAAGAAACGACAGAGGAAACAAAGGCACCTGAAATAACGGCAGACTCAACGGATAATGGAGCCATCTCCTGGGGTGGAGACGGAGAAATTTCCGGCGGCGGGGAATTGTTTAACGGCGGAGATGGATCCGGAAGCGATTGGGATAGTCCATCAGACGGCTTCTCCGGCAATGGAAACAGCGGCGATAGCACGGGCCCTGTCGAAACCCCATCGGGCAAGGTTTTGATTCATACATACTCTGACCGTCCGGTTGCTGGGGACGAGGATAATTCTACCACATTGCCTTATTTACCTATGGTCAGCAGTACGGTTTTACCTTCCCCCCATGAATCCTATAATCAGCCGAGAGTGCTTTTAAAGGATATCAAGCCTGGACTGGTTTGCGAGCATGTAATTATTGGATATGACGATTACATGTTTTATGAGGATACGCTTAATGATTTTATCGGATCTGGTTTTTTAACGGATACTGTATACAATCGGGCAGTGAAAAATTTAAAAGAACGCAATACCTGGGCAGAGTCTCATGGGAAAAAATTCTATTTTGTAATTGCACCCAATAAAAATACTGTATATCCCGACTATATGCCGGAAGGGTATACCATGGCGTCTTATAGAAGATATGATCAGTTTGTAGAACTGCTCCAAAGTGCTGGCATTACAGCTGTGGATCTGCGTGGAACAATGGCTGCGGCAGTGCAGGAAGTACCGGAACGCAATTTGTATTACAAATATGACACACACTGGAACAACCACGCCGGTTATTTCGCTTATCGCGCGGCAATGGATATGGTGCGCTCCGACTTTCCGAATGTAGTTATTCATGATAAAAGTGAATATCAAATCAATTACTGCGAAACCTATATGAAGGACCTGGCATATTATTTGGGATATTATAGTCGTCTAAAGGACTATGGCCCTGTATATACACTGAAAAGCGGTAAGACTGCACAGCTAATGCAATATACCCCGAAAGAAGCTTGGGGGCAGTTTGTATTCGCCTATGAGGGGCCGGATGGCTATAGCGATAAGCTATACTATTTCCAGTATAAAAACGACTATAATCAAGGCGCGCCAAATGCATATATAATGCGCGACTCTTACAGCATCGCAATGGTGCCGTTCCTGAAGGATAGCTTTTACATGAGTACGTATAACTGGACCTTTAGCTTCAGTGAAAGCGAAATTTTAAAATCAGACGCGGACGTTATCATGGTTATTGTAGCGGAACGCAATTTGCGCAGCTATGTCAACGGAGAGGCTGTAGCAGATTGATGCGCTTTTGTACAAAAGGCATATTTGCCTGGACATATAGATACATGAAAAGAGGATATTTTATGAAAAAAATCAGTTTATTTCTTGCATTGTCTTTGCTTATTTCCTGCTGCTTTGTATGGCTGACAGGGTGCAAAAAGGAGGCTGAAACTCCTGAGAAAAGCAGTAAGGTTACAGGGGAATTAACCGATATCGTTGCGGCAGTAGATGAACAAATGTCTTTTGATGAAAATGTAAG
This sequence comes from uncultured Clostridia bacterium, assembly GCA_947627475.1. Classification (GTDB taxonomy): domain Bacteria; phylum Bacillota; class Clostridia; order Oscillospirales; family CAG-272; genus Avispirillum. The sequence goes on along the minus strand of CANQWE010000042.1, from coordinate 6,653 downwards.
CGAAGTAATTTATAAGGCTGACGATGATGGCGAAATGATGATGCTATTGTATGGAATCGTGGATATACCTGCGGCGGATCACCTGACCGATTATGTGATAACTAGTCCGGCAAATTCTCATCACACCTTCGCTTTGTTTGTGTTTGATGATGAAATGACGGAAGAAGACTTTACACAGGTGCGCGAAACGGTTGACGAAACCTATTTGCAGACCCGCGCTTCCTCTTTACAGATGTATTTCCCGGAAGAATATGCAATCATGACTTGGGCCATAGAAAATCAGGATTTGATTTGGAGACAGTATGATAACGCATTGGCGCTGATCATCAATGGAGAGGAAGAGGCGACCGATACCTGGGATGCCTTTGAAGCAGCGGCTCTGAAGTAAAGTGGAAAAATAAATGAGGTACCTCCATTTTGGGGGTACCTCATTTAATTATGTATGATGTGCACATATTCCCGCAAAAAGCTTTCAGCCTGTTTCATCTCCTCCGAAGAGGGAATCCATTCCTTGTGTGCAATCTCCGCCTGTCCAAGCAAGCCATTTTTGGATACGCCAAATGTGTGATAGGGAAGCAACTCTATTCCTATACAGTGTGCCAATGAATGATAGATTGAAATGAGACCTTTAAGATGCTTTGCATTCATATTAACAGACTTTAATAATATGCATCGAAGGATTGTTTTAGCACCCAAGGAATCGGCTGCTATTAAATTCTGAATGATTTTTCTGTTGGAAACGCCTGTATTGTTTATATGGCGTCTTTCGTCAGTGTCTTTCACGTCCCATAAAAACAAATCAGTCGTTTTTACAAGTTCCGGTAAGATTGCAGGGTCAAAATACCCGCAAGTCTCCATAGCTACATGGATATTATTACAATGCAACAGATTCAGAAGCGGTATCAGTGCAGGTGCGTGTGCTGTCGGTTCTCCGCCTGAAAAGGTAACGCCGCCGGAGGCGCCATAAAACGCAGCATCTTTCATAACCTGTGTAAAAATTTTATCCGCCGAAAGCCATTCGGAACATCTTTCTAAGGCGCCGGTAGGACATGCATCTATACATTTCATACATCTTTTACAGGACATCCGATTGACAACATGTTCCATAGGGGTGACGGTATGAACATTTGCAGGGCAGACGCTTGCACAATGTCCGCAATAGATACATAAATTATCAGAATAGAAAAATTCATTAAAGGCAGATTGGGTTTCAGGATTGTGACACCACACGCATCGCAAGGGGCACCCCTTCAAAAACACGGTAGTTCGTATTCCCGGCCCATCCTTTGTACAGAAACGTTGTATTTTTGTTACGGGGAGCATACCATATCCTGCCTTTTTACATGAAATTCTGTGAGGAGCGTTCAATAATCATATTTTGCCACTCCTGATTCAGCGTTACAAAACGAGCGTTCCAGCCTGAAACCCGTACGGACAAGGTTTTGAACTTTTGCGGATTTTTTTGCGCTTCAAGCAGCGTTTGTGTATCCACTGTGTCGATCTGCATAAAGAAGCCACCCAGCGTAAGAAACCCTTCCATCAGTGAGATCAAAGCAGTGATGCCATTGCTTCCGCTGAGGGATGCTGGAAAGATTTTAATGTCCAATGCGCTGCCGCAGGACTGCTTTACCAGATCCGCTTTACAATAAGATTTGATAATGGCAGTCGCCCCACAGCAGTCGGTCCCCGGTACAGGAGAATCGTTTCCGGAAAGAATCTCCCCCTTTCTATATCCGAATGCTGTTGCACAGCGATTGGGCGCCCAATCTATTTGGCGGCCAAATGTGCTGACACCGGGTATAAATTTAACAGGGCAGGCATCTTGCGTGTTGCAATATTCCACCATATCTGCAAAGTCGTTCAACAGACGCGTATGCCATGCATCTACATCGTCTGAATCATTCCCATAGTAAACATATTTGTTTTTCACATACACTCGAAGCGGTTCCTGGCTTTCCCAGTTGTTTTTGAGCGCTTGAACAAGCTCTGAAAAAGAAATCTTTTTATCTTCAAATACAAGTTTTTCGATAGCGTACAATGTGTTCGCTACGTCCGGTGCACCACCGATATGCGGTGAGCGCACTGTATATTCCGGACCGCAATTATAATAGGAACGCGCGCGTTCTATGCAACCGTCCTCGAAAAGGCTGACCACAGACGTGGGAATAACCGTATTTCTTGCTTGCCATATTCCTTTCTTGCAAGCGAACTTTTGCGTCACACTGCTTACATATATTGCCTTTACCGTTTCGTATAGTTGATCACAAAAGGCAGCATAAATTTCTTCAATGGAGTGAAACGCAGGAATGTTTTCTTCTGTAATACCGATAACTTTATTCAATATCTGCAGCGCGTCAAAGGGTATGTAGGAAAAATCGGTTTTGCCCGGAATTTGTACTTCCCAACATCCGTCATTGGCAAAACTGCGGGCGTCTGTGATAGAATATCCAAGATTGCTGAAGGTTTGCAGTATCAGGTCCTCGTTATATACAGCAATAATGCCGCCGCCGTGCCGCATGACTTGGGCGATCCTGTTTTTGAGGGCGTTGGAGGTGTTTTTGTTCAGACGCACAGTGATTGGAAAGTCTGATATCGCCAGCTCCTCTACAATATCCAGGGCTAAAAAGGTTACTTCGTTTGTGACTTCGTTGCCTGCTGCGTCGATCCCAGCCAAAACAATATTTTGATAGTGCTGCGCATCCCCTGATCCCACAGGGGGGTTAGACTGGATCCATTCGCATCCTTTAATAAAAAAGGACGCCAAAAGCTCTCTGGCTTGTGATTCGTTCAACAAGCTGTCTTTTAAATCGTTCTTTAAATAATCACCAAGGAGCCAGTCTATTCGTCCGATCCCCGGCCAATTACCACAAAGGCGCACAAAGGAAAACACAAACCACAAGGACTGCAGCGCTTCATGAAAATTACGGGCAGGAGAAAATGGAACCTGCAGTAAAAGCTTGTGAAGATCCGGCCTGCTGTTTTTGGTTGCGGCTAAATATCTCCCGTGCCAAATACGCATGCTTTCTATCACATTTTCGAGGCTGTGTAAAAATGCAGTCTGGGAGTCTGTAAGCGTTTTGTCCTCAAGTCGTTTAGAAATATCTTTGGCGTATACGGTTAAACCCTTGCGCAATAACTTATCATATCGTATTGTAAGATGGCTTACAGAGTCTAAAATCGCTTCTCCTCGATATCTGACCGGAACAATATGGTATACCGCATCGCCCAGGGTCGCAGCACCGCAAATTTTCTCTTCCGGACAAATCCGAACAGGTGCATTTTCGGCTATATTACGGATCGCTATATCGTATTTTTCCGTGTCGGGTAAAGCTTCAAATTTTTCAATATGATCAAGATTTACACAAGGCGTACGCATTGCCTCATCCCCATATTTGCCATGCAAAGATGCAAATGCCCATTCTCGGGTTGAATCCGTTAAACGAATTGGACGCGGAATATCGGATGCTGTATGAAATATCATTGTGATCACCTCTAAGAGTATTTTATCATTCGTGTTGACGAAATACAATGTGCTATAATATAATATACTTGCATTATATTATCAGGGGTGTGCCATGGAAATCCGGTCGATAGAAATAAAAAATATAATGGGCGGGTATTTAAAAGGAAATTATGAGAATATTTGCCATATCAAATCGCTGCCCTGTCTTTCGGTGGTACAGCCGATACACGGCTTTTATGAAATACGATTCAATGAAAAACCACCTTGCGTAACAGAGGAGGGCGGTGCTTTTATCGCGCCTGCTGGGGTGAGTCAGAATATTTTACATCATAATGGCGCCGGGGCATATATGGAAGCCCATTGGGTATTTATGAATATAACAATCAATGATATGTTTCCTTTGGAAGATTATTTTGAAGTTCCGGCGCTAGTCCCGGCAAATTACCGGGATCAACTGTTTGGGCAGATTGAAACGATTAGAAAGCATTCTGATATATGCAAAAAATATGCCGTCGCTTACCAGATGACCAGCATGTTGATCTCTCTTTCTGCAATTAAGCGTACTGCTTTTGATAATGCGGCAATATTGCTGAAGAAATATGTAAACGATCATTACAGTGAAAAGATCACAAAAGTGGATTTGGCAAATGTTGCGGCTTGTTCAGTGCCCAGCTTATACCGGATCTTTCAAAGGCACATGCATATGTCTGTGAACAACTATATCAATAAAATACGCCTTGAAAAAGCTTCTGTATTATTAGAAGGAAGCAGCTGTACTATTACGGAAATATCTAACATGGTGGGGTTTGATGATCCGATCTATTTTTCAAGACTATTTAAAAAATATTACGGGATGTCTCCCAAAACGTATCGCGGAATGTCGCAGCAGGCAGACCGCAAATGATAAAAAAGGAGTCTACTGCTTAAATGAAATGCAGTAGACCCCAAGGCTTCGCTTAAAATGTAGATTTACTAAAAATGCAACCTTGATTTTATATTTCTCCGCACAACCGGGCGGTGAGGAATTTATAAAATTTTTCTTTATCTTTCCAGGAAATGGCACAGTCCATCATTTTTCCGCGCATGGGATCGATCAGGGTTATGCCGTTGTCGCTTACATATACCGGAAGCTTTTGATAGTTTAATAATTCTTTTGAAATCAGTGCATATACGCCGACGGTATCAAACAGGGCGGATGTAGGACCATGGTAGTTGTAGTTCATATTTTTGAACCAGATATCTGTGTTTTCTACAAGGGCTGCCATAAGGGGATCCGTTTTGGCCGCCTCACGGATATGGTTAAAATATTCTGTATCCAGAATGATGTTTCCGGAAACATCCAGGGGAATCATTTCCACTTCCCAATTGTTCTTTTCTACCCCAATGCGGTACGCCTCGATACTCACATTGATGTTGCTCTCTTTTCCCAGCGGTGGATACCATCCTGAAAATGCACCATTATACAGGTTCCCACCCAGAAAAACCAGACGGCTTTTTTCTACGATCCGGGGCTCTCTTTGTATTGCGGCGGCAAGGTTCGTGCAGGGGCCGATGGCTAGCACAGTGATTTTTTCTTCGGCGTGCATGATCAGATCTATCATGGCTCCGACGCCGTCTTCGTGAAGGTTGGGATAGGAAGATAAATCATAATCTTCCACCCAGTCCAAAATATTGCTGCATCCTTCCAGATTGCCGGTTCCAGGCACGCCAACGCCTACAGGAACATCTTCTCTTCCGGCGATTTGCAGCATTTTTGCCGCCAGCTTTGCCTGATACGTAGTTTCGAAAGCCGCAGATACCACCATCTGCAAATCAATTTCCGGACTGCGCAGAATCATGGCAAGGGCCCATGTGTCGTCGATATCGCTGCCGATATCTGTGTCTAAGATAAGGGATACAGGTTTTTTCATAATAAAATCCTCTCCATATGGAAATTATACAATATTTTTATATTATCATATTTTGCCTGTCTTGTACATGGCTTTTTTTATTTTCACTGCAAAAAAAACTTGAAAAAATATAAGGAAATCCGTTGACAAAATTTTTCCCCGATGCTATAATACTAAAAAAGCGTGGATGGGGAATCCCGTTCCAAGACACAAGATCGCAGAGAGACGCTGGCTGGTGAAAAGCGTCGCTTGTGTGGAACTACTCGCCCCTGAGCTGTCGGCTGAACTCCTTTAGTAGGCCAGACCGGATCCCTCCGTTATCATAGGGAAGGGCATGCAGTGCCTGATGAGTGGGCGCATCATTTGCGTCAAAAAGAGTGGTACCGCGGAAGCTATGCTTTCGTCTCTTGCTTCAGTGCAGAGACGAAAGCTTTTTATTTGCAGGCATGCCAGGTGATCGTCTCTGATCAATACTTTGAAAAAACTATTGAGGAGAAAGGGAAAAGAAATTATGAAACTTGCATTTTCCACATTGGGTTGTCCGGACTTCAGCTGGCCGGATATGTATGCTATGGCAAAGGATGTCGGCTTTAGCGGCATCGAGCTCAGAGGCCTTGGAGACGATATTTTTTCTGTCCATGCAGAGCCCTTCAGCAAAGAAAATATTGGAAAAACAAAAGAAAAATTAAAAAGGCTACATTTGGAAATCCCCTGTCTTTCTTCCGGTTGTGCGCTCCGTTTTGGCGATCAACTGGAAGAAAATATCCGGGAAATCGGTGAGTATATCCGTCTTGCTGCGCAGCTTGGAACGCCCTATATCCGTATTTTGGGAGACCGCACTGCAGAAGTTACTACAGATTTTGATGACGCTGTAGTAATAGAGGCGCTGCGGACGCTGGCGCCCCAGGCGGAAGCGGCTGGCGTTATGCTGCTTGTGGAGACCAACGGCGTGTATACAGATACACAGCGGCTGTGCGCAGTGCTTGGTGCGGTGGAAAGCGATGCAGTGGGTGCTTTGTGGGATATGCATCACCCCTACCGGTTTGGAGGAGAAAAGCCCCAGCAGACCATTCAAAATCTGGGTGCGTATATCAAATATACCCATATTAAAGATTCTGTCATGAAAGGCGATACGGTGGAATACCGTATGATGGGAGAGGGGGATCTGCCCATTGCAGATTTTCTTGCAGCACTGCGTTCCATCAACTACGAGGGCTACGTATCTCTGGAGTGGCTCAAGCGTTATATGCCCGATTTGGAGTCTTCCGGTATCGTATTCCCCCATTTTGTGAACTTCATGC